>JAAYHO010000336.1 GCA_012735335.1 Gammaproteobacteria bacterium | reverse complement strand
GGATTACCAGCAGGGCAACAGCTTCCGCATCATCTACATCCACGTACCTGCTGCCTTCGTCGCCCAGTCCTGCTACATCATGCTGGCGGTGGCCGGTGTGGTCAGTCTGGTCTGGCGCATGAAGCTGGCCGATGTGGCGCTCAAGTGCGCCGCCCCGATCGGCGCCTGGATGACCTTTGTCGCGCTGCTGACCGGCGCCATCTGGGGCAAGCCGACCTGGGGCACCTACTGGGTGTGGGATGCACGCCTGACTTCCATGCTGATCCTGCTGTTCCTGTATTTCGGCGTCATTGCGCTGGGGCAGGCGATCAGCAACCGGGATACTGCGGCCAAGGCCACTGCGGTACTGGCGATTGTCGGTACGGTGAATATCCCGATCATCAAATATTCTGTGGACTGGTGGAATACCCTGCACCAGCCCGCCACCTTCAAGATCACCGAGAAGCCGGCCATGCCGGTGGAAATGTGGCTGCCGCTGCTGCTGATGGTGTTGGGTTTCTACGCTCTGTTCACCGTCAGCCTGTTCATGCGGATGCGCCTGGAAGTACTGCACCGCGAACACAAGACCCGCTGGGTGCGCGATGTGCTGGAGAAACTGTCATGAGCAGCTTGAGTGAAGTGTTCGGCATGGGCGGGCACGGCGTTTACGTCTGGTCCTGCTATGCCATAACGCTGGTCGTACTGGTGTTGAACGTGGCCCAGCCGTGGCTGGCCCGTCGGCGCCTGGTCAATGAAGAGGCGCGTCGGCGCCGTCGGGAGGTGATGTAAATGCATCCGCAGCGCAAGAAACGTCTGATACTGATTCTGCTGGTCCTGCTGGGGGTGGCTGTCGCCGTTGGCCTGGCCTTGAGTGCCCTGAAGCAGAACATCAACCTGTTCTACACGCCGACCGAAATCGCTACCGGTATCGCCCCGCAGGATGCACGCATCCGTGCCGGTGGCATGGTGGTGGCCGGTACCGTGCAGCGCTCGACCGAATCGCTGGATGTGTCCTTCGATGTCAGCGACGGTGCCAAGCAGATCACCATCCGTTACAGCGGCATCCTGCCCGACCTGTTCCGTGAGGGGCAGGGCATTGTTGCGCTGGGACGATTGAATGAGGACCGCGTGCTGATTGCCGACGAGGTACTGGCCAAGCACGACGAGGAATATATGCCGCCGGAAGTGGCCCAGGCCCTGGAGCAGGTCGAACACATGAAAGTGGACGGTGTGTACACCCCTGCCACTGATGCCAACTGACCCGGAGGTCGAATGATTCCCGAGCTTGGACAGATCGCCCTGATCATCGCCCTGGTGATGGCCGTGCTGCAGGCGACCATCCCGCTGTACGGCGCCTGGAAGGGCGACACCCTGGCCATGGGCTTTGCCCAGCCTGCGGCGCTGGCCCAGTGCCTGTTTGTGACCTTTTCCTTCATCTGCCTGGTTTACTCCTTCCTGGCCAATGACTTCAGCGTGACCTACGTGGCGCTGAACTCCAACTCGGCACTGCCCTGGTACTACCAGATCAGCGCGGTGTGGGGCGGTCATGAGGGCTCGCTGCTGCTGTGGGCGATGATCCTGGCGGCCTGGACCTTTGCCGTGGCGATCTTCTCCCGGGATCTGCCCGAGGAAATGCTCAGCCGGGTACTGGCGGTGATGGGCATGATCAGCATCGGCTTCCTGCTGTTCATGCTGATGACCTCCAACCCCTTCGACCGGCAGTTGCCGTACTTCCCGGAGGATGGCCGCGACCTCAACCCGCTGTTGCAGGACTTCGGTCTGATCGTTCACCCGCCGATGCTGTATATGGGCTATGTCGGCTTCTCGGTGGCCTTTGCCTTCGCCATCGCCGCGCTGCTTGGCGGTCGGCTGGATGCGGCCTGGGCGCGCTGGTCGCGGCCCTGGACCATCGTTGCCTGGGCCTTCCTCGGGCTGGGTATCGTCCTCGGTTCCTGGTGGGCCTATTACGAGCTGGGCTGGGGTGGCTGGTGGTTCTGGGACCCGGTGGAAAACGCCTCCTTCATGCCCTGGCTGGTCGGCACCGCGCTGATCCACTCCCTGGCCGTGACCGAAAAACGCGGCGTATTCAAGAGCTGGACGGTGCTGCTGGCGATTGCCGCCTTCTCCCTGAGCCTGTTGGGTACCTTCCTGGTGCGCTCCGGGGTGCTGACCTCGGTGCACGCCTTCGCTACCGACCCGGAGCGCGGTGTGTTCATCCTCGCCTTCCTGCTGGTGGTGGTCGGCGGCTCCCTGACCCTGTACGCCCTGCGTGCACCGGTGGTCAAGAGTCAGATCGGTTTTGCCCTGTGGTCGCGGGAAACCTTCCTGCTGATCAATAACGTGATCCTGGTGGTCGCCACCCTGATGGTGCTTCTCGGCACCCTGTACCCGATGGCGCTGGATGCGCTGACCGGGGAAATGGTCTCGGTGGGCCCGCCGTACTTCAACGCGCTGTTCGTGCCGCTGATGATCATCCTCATGCTGGCGCTGGGTATCGGTGGCATCAGCCGCTGGAAGGACACCCCGGTCAAGTGGCTGGTCGGCATGCTCAAATGGGTGCTGGTACTGGCTGCCATTGGCGCGATCGGCGTGGCGATCTGGGTCGGCGACCACCACCTGGCGGTCGGCAGCATGATGTTCCTGGTGCTCTGGGTAACCGGCAGCGCCGTGCGTGACATCCTCGACAAGACCCGTAACAAGGGTCTGTTGCGTGGCGTGCGCGCACTGCCGCGCAGCTACTGGGGCATGATCATGGCGCACATCGGGATCGCCGTATGCGCCGTCGGCGTGGTCGGTGCCAGCCTGTTCGACAGCCAGCGTGACCTGCGTATGGCCCCCGGCGACAGCCTGGAGCTGGGCGGCTACAGCTTCGTGTTCAAGGGTTCGACCCACTTGGATGGCCCCAACTGGTATTCCGATCAGGGCATCGTCGAGGTGTATCGCAATGACCGTCGCATCACCACCCTGCGCCCGGAAAAGCGCATCTACACCGTGCAGAACATGCCGATGACCGAAGCCGGTATTCACCCCGGCCTGACCCGCGACCTGTTCGTCGCCATGGGCGAGCCGCTGGATGAGGAAAACAAGGCCTGGGCCATCCGTGTGCATATCAAGCCCTTTGTCCGCTGGATCTGGGGTGGCGGGATAATGATGACCTTCGGTGGCCTGCTGGCAGCCAGCGATAAACGCTACCGCCTGCGCGCACGTCAGGCCCGCAGCGCCCGGGCGGCACAAACACCAAAAGCGGAGGCCGTCTGATGCGCAGAGCATGGGTATTGATCCCGCTGGTCCTGTTCCTCGGACTGGCCGGGCTGTTCCTGAAGACCCTGGGTGACAAGAAGCACCAGCAGGATCTGGCCATCGACCCCAGCGCGCTGCCTTCGGCGCTGATCGGCAAGCCGGTGCCTGATTTCGCTCTGCCATCGCTGGATGAGCCCGGTCGGGTCATCAGTCAGGATGACTTCAAGGGGCAGGTGGTGCTGGTCAACGTCTGGGCCACCTGGTGCCCGACCTGCCGCGCCGAACATGGCTTCTTCAACAAGCTGGCCGAGCAGGGCGTGGTGATCCACGGGATCAACTACAAGGACAACAGCGAAGCCGCCCGCAAGTGGCTGGATGATCTGGGTAACCCCTATCAGCTCAACGTCGAGGACCCCCAGGGCAGCCTGGGCGTCAACCTCGGCGTGTATGGCGCGCCGGAGACCTTCCTGGTCGATACCGATGGCGTCATCCACTACAAATACATCGGCGCGGTGGATGAGCGGGTATGGAATGACCAGCTCGGCCCGCGCTACCGGGCGCTGGTGAATCAGGCAGAGCAGGGGGCGCAACCATGAGCAGACGCATCTGGCTGGTGTTGCTGATGCTGCTGGCACCGCTGGCGCTGGCGGCCATCGACACCTACGACTTCGAGAGCGAAGAGCAGCGCGAGCGCTTCTATGAAGTCAGCAGCGAACTGCGCTGCCCCAAATGTCAGAACCAGAACATCGCCGACTCCGACGCGCCGATCGCCACCGACCTGCGCCGGGAAGTGCACCGCATGCTCGGCGAAGGCAAGAGCAACCGGGAGATCGTCGACTTCATGGTCGAGCGCTACGGCGAGTTCGTCCGCTACAAACCGGCCCTGACCCCCGCGACCCTGGTGCTCTGGTTCGCTCCGGCGGTGATGCTGCTGGGCGGATTCATCATCCTTGTGGTGATGTTGCGCCGCCGTCAGAAAGCCCTGCGTGAGGCCGCCGCCAACCCCCTGAGCAAGGACGAGCAACAACGGCTGCAATCCCTGCTGGAAAGAGAAGAAGACGCCTGATGACAGATTTCTGGTTGTACAGTGTGCTGCTGATCCTGGTCGGCATGCTGTTTATACTCTGGCCCGTCTGGAAGATGCGCCGTCAGCACAGCGTGGATCGCACCGCACTCAACGTCGCCCTCTACGAAGAACGTATCGCCGAGCTGGGTGCACAGAAAGCCGCCGGAGAGATTACCGCCGAGCTGCACGACATCGCCCTGGAAGAGGCCGGCAAACTGCTGCTGGAAGATACCGCCAAGGCCGATCAGGCCCGCCGCCCGACCCACCGTGGCGGCCCTTGGCCGATCATCGTCTCGGCCGGGGTACTGCCGTTGATCGTCATCGCCCTGTACATGAGCTGGGGCAACCCTGCCGGTGTCGAATTGTTGCGCGAGATGGAAGCCGAACCGGTACCGGCGGATCTCGTCGCCTATATCGACCGCATGGAGCGGGTAACCCAGGTGCAGCCGGAGAACGGCGAGGTCTGGTACATGCTCGGCCGCGCCTATCTGATGGAGCAGCGCCCGACTGAAGCGGCTGATGCCTTCGGCAACGCCGTCGCCCGCCTCGGCGAAATCCCCGAAATACTGGCCCAGCTGGCTCAGGCCCGGTTCTTCGCCAATGGCAATCAACTGGACAGCGAAGCTCAGGCAGCACTGGAGCGGGCGCTGGAACTCAACCCCAGAGAGCCCACTGCCCTGGGCCTGTTCGGCATCGCCTCCTTCGAAGCGGGCGAGTACCAGCAGGCCATCAGCTACTGGGAACGCCTCAAGGCCGGCATGCCCCCGGACAGCAGCGGCTTCCAGGCCATCCAGGGCGGTATCGACAGGGCCAGAGAGCGTCTGGGTGAGGCGGCAGAAACTGAACAGAGCGAACAACCGCAGATCAGCCTGCGTCTGGAACTGTCCGACGAGCTGGCCGAGCAGTATGGTGACGACGCCATCGTCTTCATCTCCGCCCGCGACCCCAACGGCCCGCCGATGCCGCTGTTCGCCCAGCGCCTGGCCAAAACCAGCCTGCCGCTGCAGGTTACCCTCAACAGCAGCCACGCCCTCATGCCCGGCGTAACCATGCAGCCGGGTCAGTCCCTGCAACTGACCGCCCGCATCTCACCCAGCAGCGACGTGAGTCAGGCTACTCACCAGGCTGAGCCGGTGGAGGTGACGGTGGGTGAAGAGGGCGAGATAGTACTGCGCATAGCGCAGCCCCTGTGATGTGATGAAGGCCGACCAGGTCGGCCTGACTGTCAGTCGGGGGTTCAACTAACCCCCGCGCATTTCTTCCTGCGAGAAGTCGTCCACTTCAATCACCGCCCTGCGCGCTATTCTGGCTTCCCTTACCTGGCTGGCTTCGTCCGGGCTGATCACGCCGCTTTCTGCAGCTATGGCCAGGTTGTCGGCGTTGCTGTCGTGATCCAGTTCTCCCGAGTGCTGAGCCTTGGCCAGGCGCTGTTCGATCGGGTCGGCGAGGATGACCTTGTCCAGAGTGCTGTTGAGCAGGCCGGTTACATCTTCCGGGTCGTGGTTGAAGTAGCAGCCCTGCAGCAGGCGATCCCGCGCAGGCCCAGGCGTCATCAGCAGTTGCGCCACCTGGCGGCCGGTACCATCACTCGGCGGTTTCAGGCGGCGGCCCAAGGGGAAGATGACTACGCGCAGAGCTACACCGACGCAACGGTCGGGGAAGTTGAGCAGGATTTCGTGCATGGCCTGCTCGATCTTCACCAGCAGATCCTCCACACCCCAGCGCAGCAGGGGTAGGTCGTCGGCTGGTTCGCCCTGGTCATGGAAGTGCTTGAGGCAGGCGCTGGCCAGATAGATAAAGCTGAGCACGTCGCCCAGTCTGGCTGATAAGCGCTCGCGGCGCTTCAGTTCGCCGCCGAGCATCAGCATACTGGCGTCGGTGAGAGTGGCGAAGGCGGCGGACAGGCGGCTCAATTGACGGTAATAACCACGCAGATCGGCACTGGCCGTATCCCTGCGCCCGCGAGGGTAGCGCCGTCGATCTTCCGCGTACTCCGTCGATGTCTCCGGCTTCCGCTTGAGATGCTCCGGCACCCGCGCCAGCGCGCCGCAGCTCAATCCCAGCAGCAGAGCCCCTGCCGCGTTACCCAGCGCATGGCCGATATGCTCATACAGCAGCGCATCAAACTCGGCGATGGCCTGTTGCTCGTCGGCTTGCTGGGTAGCAAGCATTTCCTTCAATACATAGGGATGGCTGCGGATAGCGCCCTGGCCGAAGATCATCATGCTGCGGGTAAGAATGTTCGCGCCTTCCACGGTGATGGAGATGGGGATCGACTGGTAGCCGCGCCCCAGGTAGTTCTTCGGCCCCAGACAGATGCCCTTGCCGCCATGCACGTCCATGGCATCGTTCAGGCACTGACGCATGCGTTCGGTGATGTGATACTTGACCACCCCCGACAGCACCGCAGGCTTCTCGCCCAGATCCACCGCCCCCGCAGTCATGCGCCGGGCAGCATCCATCACATAGGTATTGCCGCCGATGCGCGCGAGTGCCTCCTGCACGCCTTCGAACTCGCCGATCGGCAGATTGAACTGACGGCGAATCCGCGCATAGGCGCCGGTGGTCATACTGGCCATCTTCGCCGCACCGGTGCCCCCGGCGGGCAACGAGATCGAGCGCCCGACTGCCAGACAGTTCATCAGCATTTTCCAGCCATGGCCGATCATCGGCTGACCGCCAATCAGGTAATCCATCGGGATGAACACATCCGTGCCGGAGTTGGGCCCGTTCATGAAGGCTGCATTGAGCGGGAAATGCCGACGACCGATCTCCACGCCCTCGGTATCGGTGGGGATCAATGCCAGACTGATACCCAGTTCTTCCTGATCACCCAGCAGGCCATCCGGGTCATACACCTTGAACGCCAGCCCCAGCAGGGTCGCGACCGGCCCAAGGGTGATATAGCGCTTTTCCCAGGTAACGCGCAGCCCCAGAACCTCCTGGCCCTGCCACATATCGCGACAGACGATCCCCTTGTCGGGCATGCTTCCGGCGTCCGAACCGGCTTCCGGTGCGGTCAGGGCAAAGCAGGGGACTTCCTCGCCCGCCGCCAGGCGGGGCAGGTAATAGCGCTTCTGTTCATCGGTACCGTACTGCATCAGCAGCTCGGCCGGGCCGAGGGAGTTGGGCACCATGACCGTCGAGCCCAGATCGCCGCTGCGGCTGGCCAACTTCATGGCGATCTGCGAATGGGCATAGGCGGAGAATCCCTTGCCGCCATACTCGCTGGGGATGATCAGGCCGAAGAAGCCGTTACTCTTGATGAAGGCCCAGATGGTTTCGGGCAGGTCCTGCAGCTCGGTAGTGATCTGCCATTCGTTGGTCATGCGGCAGAGTTCTTCCACCGGGCCATCCAGAAACGCCTGCTCTTCCTCGGTCAGGGTCGGCTGGGGGTAGCTGTGCAGTCTGTCCCAGTCCGGTTGTCCACTGAATATCTCCCCGTCCCACCACACCGTCCCCGCCTCCAGTGCCTCTCGCTCGGTGTCGGAAATGGGCGGCAGCACCTTGCGGAACCAGTGAAACAGGGGGGTGGTAATACTGCGGCGGCGCCAGTCAGTCATGTTCATGGGAATGGCCACACCGAGGAACAGCGCCCACAACACCAGGTCGATCAGCCAGTGCACCGGGCTGGCCAGGGTCATGGCCAGCAAGTAGGCAGCGACCGCAATGCAACTGTTCAACAGGCCAACGCGTTGCCACGCCAGCACCGCCACGATCAGAACCAGGCCCAGCAGCCAGAGCAGGGTCAGCATCAAACACTCCTTGATATCAGGATAACGAATGGTACAAGGATAGTAGCTGGGGGAGGGCTGCGCCTGCGCAGGCGCTTCGTTGGGCCGCCGAGTCCTGCATGGCCGGGGTGCAGAGTTAAAAAAACCGCCGACCCGGTTCCGGGCGGCGGTGCTGTGCTGCTCGAGATGGCCTTACAGGGAGAAGGCCACGCCAACCAGGAAATAACCCAGCAGGGTAATGGTCACTATCGAGAACAGGGTGATGGCGAAACCGTTCTGGATCATGTGGCTTATCTTGAGATGTCCGCTGGCAAACACGATGGCGTTCGGTGGGGTCGCCACCGGCATCATGAAGGCGCAGCTGGCCGCCAGCGCAGTGGGGATAGCCAGCAATACGGGTGAAACACCCATGGACACGGCCAGCGCACCCATCAGCGGCAGGAAGGTTGCTGCTGTGGCGGTGTTACTGGTGATCTCGGTCTGCAGGTTGATGGAGGCTACGACTACGCCCACCAGCAACAGGGCGGGCAGTACGCCGATGCCATCGAAGCTGCCGGCAATCCATTCGGACAGGCCTGAGCGGGTAATCACTGCGGCCAGCGACAAGCCGCCGCCAAAGAGCACCAGTATTCCCCAGGGCATGTCTCGGGTGGCATTCCAGTCCATGACGAATTCGCGTTTGGCCTTGTTTACTGGCGTCAGGAACATCAGCAGCGAGCCGGCGATGGCGATCAGTGCATCGCTCAGCCAGGGCATCCAGGTCTTCAGTACCGGCTGCAGGATCCAGGCCAGGGCCATCAGAACGCCGATCATTGCAGTGCGCTTCTCGCCGGTGCTCAGCGGGCCCAGCTCAGCCAGTTGCTGGCGCAACATGTCACCGGTGGCAGAGCTGTCGCCCAGCTTGAAACCGCCACGGGTCAGCCAGGCCCAGATGAAGATCTGCATGCCGATGGAGATCGGCAAGCCCACCACCATCCACTGTGCAAAGCCGACCTGGATGCCATGTGTTTCAAGCAGGTAGCCGGCCAGCAGCGCGTTGGGTGGCGTGCCGATCAGCGTGGCGATGCCGCCGGCGCTGGCAGCATAGGCGATGCACAGCATCAAGGCTCTGCTGAAACGTGCCAGATCTTCCTCGTTGTCACTCTTGGTCATGGCGATGATCGACATGCCGATGGGCAGCATCATGATTGCGGTGGCGGTGTTACTGACCCACATACCGATAAAGGCCGTGGCGACCATGACCCCGGCAATCTGCCGACGGGGGTTGCTGCCAACGGCAATCAACACCCACAGAGCGATGCGTTTGTGCAGGTTCCAGCGCTGCATGGACATGCCGAGCATGAAACCACCGAGGAACAGGAAAATCACCGGGTTGGCATAAGGCGAAGTTGCCTGGCCGATGGTGCCGATCCCGAAGGCGGGAATCAGTACAATAGGTACCAGCGCTGTGGCCGGTATGGGCAGGGCTTCAGTAGCCCACCAGATGGCCATCAGCATCATCATTCCGGCGGTCATCCAGGCGTCCTGGCTCATATCGCCTGGCGCGGGCAGCAGCCAGACCAGCAGCAGCGGGATCAGTCCTGCCCAGAAGCCGATGCGACTGCTGATCGGTACTCCCCGGTTGTCAGTGGCAAGTTCGGTCATTGTGATTTTCCATGGTTGAATTGAATGTCTGTGGTGGTGCAGGCAGTTCTCAGGGAGCACTGGCGGCAACGTTCTCACCAGCAAACCGCAAATTCTGCCGGAGAGCTCTTGTGCTGCGCTACTGCCGGTTCCTTCAAATTAGTCTAGTAGACAAACGCGCATTTCTTTGGCAGCGCTTCTATTTAGTTTCCAGAGCAGGTAAAAAGACTGCTTGGCAGCCGTTTATCCGGCTCAGAAACAAGGATCAACGATTCAATGCGATTGAAATGCATCAAGTTGGCGGGCTTCAAATCATTTGTCGACCCGACTACCGTTCACTTTCCGAGCAATATGGCGGCGGTAGTAGGCCCTAACGGCTGTGGCAAGTCCAACATCATTGATGCGGTGCGCTGGGTAATGGGTGAAAGCTCGGCGAAGAACCTGCGCGGCGAGTCGATGACCGACGTCATCTTCAACGGTTCCAATACCCGCAAACCGGTCGGCCAGGCCTCCATCGAGCTGGTGTTCGATAACAGTGACGGCACCTTGCAGGGCGAGTACGCCGGTTATAACGAGATCTCCATCCGCCGCAAGGTTACCCGCGAAGCGCAGAACCAGTATTTTCTCAACGGCACCAAATGCCGCCGCCGGGATATCACCGATATCTTCCTCGGTACCGGGCTGGGCCCGCGCAGCTATTCCATTATCGAGCAGGGCATGATCTCCAAGCTCATCGAAGCTAAACCCGATGAGTTGCGACTGTTTATAGAAGAAGCGGCGGGCATCTCCAAATACAAGGAGCGCCGCCGGGAGACGGAAAACCGTATCCGCCGTACCCACGAGAACCTCGAGCGCCTGACCGATCTGCGCGAGGAGCTGGAGCGCCAGTTGGCGCACCTGCACCGCCAGGCTCAGGCGGCGGAGAAGTACAAGACCTGGAAGGCCGAGGAGCGTCAGCTCAAAGCCCAGCTGCAGGCCCTGCGCTGGCAGGGGCTGGATGCGCTGACCGGTGAGCGCGAGCATCAGGTGCGCAGTCTGGAGGTGGCGCTGGAAGCGATCATCGCCGAACAGCGCAACGCCGACAGCGAGATCGAGAAACGCCGCGATCAGCACACCGAACTGAATGACAGCTTCAATCAGGTGCAGGCCCGCTACTACAGCATCGGCGCGGAAATCAGCCGCATCGAGCAGGCCATGCAGTTCAGCCGGGATCGTCAGCGCCAGTTGCAGGAGGATCTGCAGCAGACCGAACAGGCCTGGCAGGAGGCGCAGAGCCATCTGGGTCAGGATCAGGCGCTGCTGGCTGACCTGAACGCCGAGTTGGAACGGACCGAGCCGGAGCTGGAGATGGCCGGCGCCGCCGACGAGGATACCGCCGCCGCGACTTTTGCCGCCGAGGAGGCCCAGCAGCAATGGCAGGGTGCCTGGGAGGAATTCAACCAGAGTGCCAACGCGCCGCGTCAGCAGGCCGAGGTGGAGCAGTCCCGCATCCGCCACCTGGAACAGAGTATCGAGCGCTTTGCCGAGCGGATAAAGCGTCTGGAAGAGGAAAGCCGCACTCTGGCGGTGGATGGCCTGGAAGATGAGGTGGCGGAACTGGCCGAGCAACTGGCCGAACTGGAGCTGCGTTCGGAAAGCGATCAGCAGCAGCTGGAGGAGCTGACCGACACCCTGCAACAGGATCGTGACACCCTCAGTGCTCTGACCCAGGAGCTGGATATCCGCCGTGGTGAATATCAGCGTCAGGGTGGACGACTGGCTTCGCTGGAGGCTTTGCAGCAGGCGGCACTGGATCAGGGCGAAGGCGTCCAGCAGTGGTTGCGCGAACAGGGGTTGGAGGGGGCGGCGCTGCTGGCTTCCCAGTTGCAGGTGGAGCAGGGCTGGGAGCGGGCCGTGGAGCTGGTGCTGGCCGATGATCTGCAGGCGGTCAGCCTCGACTCCCTGGAGCAACTGCACAGCGGCATTGAAGACTTCCAGCAGGGGCATCTGCGGCTGGTGGAGCGGGTGCAGGCGACGCAGCAGCAGGTGCCGACAACCGACAGCCTGCTGGCCAAGGTCAGCTCGACACTGGATCTGACTCCCTGGCTGGGCAACGTGCGTACTGCGGCGGATCTGTCCCAGGCGCTGGCTTTGCGCGGCTCGCTGGCCAGCCATGAATCAGTGATTACCCCCGCCGGGCACTGGCTGGGCCGCAACTGGCTGCGTTTCCGCGCCGGGGACGAGCAGGACACCGGCGTACTCGCCCGGCATCAGGAAATGCAGCAGCTGCAGGCCAGTCTCGAGCAGCAGCAGGACCAGTTGGCCGAGGGTGAAGAACAGCTGGCGGCATTGCGTGAGGGTATCCATCAGTTGGAGGTCCGGCGTGACGGCCTGCAGCAGAATCTTGCCCGACTGGGGCGCGAGCAGGGCGAGCTCAAGGCGCAGAACTCCGCTCGGCAGGTGCGTCTGGAGCAGATCCACGCCCGCCGTCAGCGGATTGTCGCCGATCTCGAGGATATCCGCGCCCAGCGCAGCGAGGAGCTGGAGCAACTGGGCGAGGCGCGACTCATCCTGCAGGACGCGCTGGAACGCATGGCGACCGACAGCAGTCGCCGGGAAGAGCTGCTGGCCCAGCGCGAGCAGGTGCGCGAACAACTGGATATGGCCCGCCAGCAGGCCCGGCAGAACAAGGATAGAGCCCACCAACTGGCATTGCGGGTGCAGTCCGTCAGGGCCCAACTGGATTCCACCGGGCAGGGGCTGGAACGCCTGCAGGTGCAGACCGAGCGCCTGGCCGAGCGCCGGGAACAGCTGCTGATGCAGCTGGAAGAAGCCCGGGGGCCGGAGGAGGACAAGCGTTTCGAGCTGGAAGAACTGCTGGAGCGGCGGGTGCAGGCCGAACAGGACCTGGGCACGGCCCGCCAGCAGCTGGAACAGATCGATCAGCAGATGCGCGAGCAGGAGCGCCGCCGCAATCAGGCCGAGCAGCAGGCGCAGCTGATCCGCAGCCAACTGGATGAGCAGCGCCTGCTGGCGCGGGACATGCAGACCCGTCGTCAGGGCCTGCAGGAGCAACTGCTGGAGGCCGGATATGACCTGCAGGGCGTGATCGCCACGCTGCCGCCGGAAGCCACCGAGGCTGACTGGGAGCAGCAGCTCAGCCGTCTGGACGCCCAGATACAGCGCCTCGGCGCGATCAACCTGGCAGCGATTGACGAGTATGAACAGCAGTCCGAGCGCAAGCGCTATCTGGACGCGCAGAATGCGGATCTGGAAGAGGCGCTGCAGACCCTGGAACAGGTCATCCGCAAGATCGACCGGGAAACCCGCAGCCGCTTCAAGGAAACCTTCGACAAGGTCAATGGCGGCCTGCAGGAGCTGTTTCCCAAGGTGTTCGGTGGCGGCAGCGCCTGGCTGGAGCTCAGCGGCGAAGACCTGCTGGATACCGGGGTAACCATCATGGCCCGTCCGCCGGGCAAGAAGAACAGCACCATTCACCTGCTTTCCGGCGGGGAAAAGGCGCTGACCGCCATCGCCCTGGTGTTCTCCATCTTCCAACTCAACCCGGCACCGTTCTGCATGCTGGACGAGGTTGACGCGCCGCTGGATGACGCCAACGTCGGGCGTTACGCGCGGATGGTCAAGGAGATGTCGAGCAAGGTGCAGTTCATCTATATCACCCACAACAAGATCGCCATGGAGATGGCTGATCAACTGATGGGGGTGACCATGCATGAACCTGGCTGCTCAAGACTTGTCACAGTGGATGTAGAAGAGGCGGCTGCGCTGGCGGAAGCGTGAATCGCCCGGTGCAAAACTGCCCGCTGGCATGATACTGTCTGCATGAGCAGGACATGTGGAAATGACATGTCCACAGGGAAGTTCTGACAGCGTCCGCCAGCGCGCTGTCCCATAGATACGGCATAACAGACGGGAACACTATATTCATGGATTTTGGTTTGCGTGAATGGCTGATTGTTATTGGCCTTCTGGTGATTACGGGGATTCTTTTTGACGGCTGGCGGCGGATGGGCGGGCGCTCGCGCATACGCCTCAAGCTGGAACGTAACCTGCAGGATCTGCCCGATACTCCCGAGCATGATGAGTTGCTTGGCCCGCCCCGGGTGGTGTCGCATGGCGAGCGTGAAGAACCCACGTTCGGGGATGATTTCGGTTCGGCCATCGACGAGCCGATGATGCCCGAGCGTCAGCCGGAGCAGGTGGGGCTTGATCTGGGCGACACTGGCGCAGAGCCCGAGTGGCCGGAGCCAAAACGCACCTCGCGCAAGAAGCGTGATACCGCTGAAACACCGCAGGCGGCAAAAGATGATGCCCCCGCCGCCAGCCCCGAACGAGCGCCAGTGGAAGAGGTGTTGGTAATCAACGTGGTGGCCCGTGACGATACAGGCTTCTCCGGCGCAGCCATGCTGCAGAGCGTGATGGAAAGTGGTCTGCGTTTTGGTGACATGAATATTTTCCACCGCCACGAAAGCATGACCGGTAATGGCGATGTACTGTTCTCCATGGCCAACGCGCTCAAGCCCGGCTATTTCGAGCCTGATGAGCTGGAGAATACCCAGGTGCGGGCGGTGAGCTTCTTCATGAGCCTGCCCGGCCCGCGCCACCCGAAACAGGCGCTGGACCTGATGATCGCCTCGGCGCGCAAACTGTCCCAGGAACTGGGCGGCGATCTCAAGGACGAAAACCGCAGTGTGCTGACTGCACAGACTATTGAGCACTATCGTCAGCGCATCGCCGAGTTCGAGCGCAAGCGGCTAGGGTTGCGGCGCTGAGCTTATCGTCACTGCGAGGAGCCTCAGCAACGCGGCAATCCATGGGGGCCGGAGCCACTGCACGATGGATTGCCACGCCCTGACGGGCTCGCAATGACGTTGGGGGTGAGGGCAGGTGCTGAGTAGCGGTGCTCCACACCCGTCATTGCACTGTCCTGCTACAATCACCGCCCTGTTCCTGCTTCGATGAATGACCTGCCATGACCGTACACCCCGACCCCGCCCTGCGTGCCCAGCAGCTGCGCGAGCTGATTGATCAGCACAACTACAGCTACTACGTGCTCGATGAGCCCAGCGTACCGGATGCCGAGTACGACCGGCTGTTCAACGAATTGCGGGCGCTGGAGGAGGCGAATCCGGACATCATCACCCCTGACTCACCCACCCAGCGGGTAGGGGGAGCGCCGTCCTCGGCCTTTGGCCAGGTGCAGCATGACGTACCCATGCTCAGCCTCGGCAACGCCTTCGAGGAGGCGGACATGCGCGACTTCGACCGGCGTATCCGTCGCGCACTGGATCTGCCCGAGGGGGATCTGCTGGGTGATGGAGCCGAGGTGGCCTACTGCTGCGAGCCCAAGCTGGATGGCCTGGCGATCAGCCTGCTGTACGAGAACGGCGTACTGACCCGGGGCGCCACCCGGGGCGACGGCAGCACCGGTGAGGACATCACCGCCAACGTGCGCACGGTGCGCAATATCCCGCTCAAACTGCGCGGCGCAGGCTGGCCGGCGGTGCTGGAGGTACGCGGCGAGGTCTATATGACCAAGGCGGGCTTCGAGCGGCTCAACGAGAGTGCCCGGGAAGCCGGTGGCAAGACCTTCGCCAACCCGCGCAACGCCGCCGCCGGGTCCCTGCGCCAACTGGACACCAGTATCACCGCCCAGCGTCCGCTGGAGTTCTGCTGTTATGGCATCGGCCGCTTCGAGGGCGAACTGCCGGATACCCAGGTCGGCATTCTGCACAAGCTGCGTGACTGGGGGCTGCTGATCAGCCGCGAACTTCAGCTGGTCGACGGTATTCAGGGTTGTCTGGACTACTACCGGAACATCGGTGAGCGGCGGGACAGTCTGCCCTATGAGATCGACGGCGTGGTGTTCAAGGTCAACGACCTGGGCTGGCAGCGGGAGCTGGGCTTCCGCGCCCGGGAGCCGCGCTGGGCGATTGCCCACAAGTTTCCCGCCAGCGAGGAAATGACTGAGTTGCTGGATGTGGAGTTTCAGGTCGGACGCACCGGCGCGGTGACCCCGGTGGCGCGCCTGAAACCGGTGCAGGTGGCGGGGGTAACGGTCTCCAACGCCACCCTGCACAATATGGATGAGGTGCAGCGCCTGGGCCTGATGATCGGTGATACGGTGATCATCCGCCGCGCTGGGGATGTGATTCCCCAGGTCATGCAGGTAGTGGAGCATCTGCGCCCGGCCGAGGCCCGGGAAGTACAGATCCCTCAGGAATGTCCGGTGTGCGGCTCGGCGGTGGAGCGCACCCAACTGATCAAGCGCAGCCGGGGCAAACAGACAGTAACCGAAGGCGCGGTGTATCGCTGTGTCGGTCGGCTGGCCTGCAAGGCACAGCTCAAGCAGGCCATCATCCACTTCGTGTCCCGCCGGGCGCTGGATATCGATGGTCTCGGCGAGAAGATCATCGAACAACTGATCGAGCGGGAGATGATCGCCTCACCGGCGGATCTCTATGCTCTGACCTATGAGCAGGTCATCGGGCTGGACGGCTTTGCCGAGGTCTCCACCAACAACCTGTTGCTGGCCATCCAGGACAGCAAGCAGGTGAGTCTGGCGCGCTTCATCTACGGCCTGGGCATTCCGGATGTGGGCGAGGAGACCGCCAAATTGCTGGCCCGTGCGCTCGGCACTCTGGAGCGCATCAGCCAGGCCCGGGAGCAGGTGCTGCAATTCCTGCCGGAGGTCGGTGCGGAAGTGGCCCACGAGATCACCTCCTTCTTTGCCGATGAGCATAACCAGACGGTGATCCGCCAACTGCTCGAACGGGGCGTACAGCTACAGGGCGAGGGCGAGCTGGCGGCCGAATTCGCTGCCAGCGTCAGCCTCGGCGACTTCCTCGCCCGGCTGGAAATCCCCTCGGTAGCCAGTACCAGTGCTCAGCGCCTGGCTGACCGCTTTGGCAGCCTGGCGGCGATCATCGAGGCGGACTGGCTGGACCTCAAACAGGTCGAGCGCCTTAACGAGAAGGCGATCAAGAGCCTGCGCGACTACTTTGCCGATACGCAGCAACGTCAGCAGGTGCTGGAGATCGAGCAGCAGCTGCGCGATTTCGGCATGCACTGGGAAAGCCCCCGCGCCCAAGGCGCGGAGCTGCCCCTGAGCGGTCAGACCTGGGTGCTTACCGGGACTCTGGAAACCTTCTCCCGGGATGTGGCCAAGGGGCATCTGGAAAGCCTGGGGGCCAAGGTCGCAGGCAGTGTCTCGGCGAAAACCCACTGCGTGGTCGCCGGCCCCGGGGCGGGCAGCAAGCTGGCCCGCGCAGAGCAGCTTGGCGTTGCGGTACTGGACGAAGCCGGACTGCTTGAATTGCTGGCCAGCCACGGCATCACCCCGTGACCGACGCGATTATCCTCGCGCCGATGGAGGGTCTGGCGGATGCGCCGATGCGCGATATCCTCACCCGGATCGGCGGGATCGACCGCTGCGTCAGCGAGTTTATCCGGGTGACCGATGGGCCGCTGAATCAGGGCACCATTCGCCGCATTGTTCCGGAAAGCCAGAGCGACTGGAAAACCGCAGCAGGAGTGCCGGTGCACCCGCAGCTGCTGGGCTCGGATCCCGACTGGATGGGCCATAACGCCGCGTTGTTGGCGCGCCTCGGTGCTCCGGTGGTGGATCTGAACTTCGGCTGCCCGGCCAAAACCGTCAACCGCCATCGCGGCGGTGCCACACTGCTGCGCGAGCCGGACACCCTGTACCAGATAGTCACGGCGGTGCGTGCAGCCCTGCCGCCGGGTATCCCGGTTACCGCCAAAATGCGCCTGGGTTTCAGCGATACCAGTCAGGCGCTGGAATGTGCCAGTGCGCTGGCCAGCGCCGGGGCAGCGGAAATTGCCGTGCATGCCCGCACACGGGAGCAGGGCTATAAACCGCCTGCGGACTGGGAATGGCTGGCGCGTATCCGTCAGACCGTTGCGGTGCCGGTGGTGGCCAACGGTGATGTCACCGATCTGGCCAGCTATCAGCGCATCGTCCAGGTCAGTGGCTGCACTCAGGTGATGATCGGCCGCGGCCTGGTCGCCTGCCCGGATCTGGCGCTGCGTATCCGCCAGCTGGAGCAGGGCGGCGGGCAGGCCCTGAGCTGGGCCGCGCTGCACCCCTGGCTGCTGGACTTCTATGCCCAGGTGCGCGAGCGGGTAGTCGACCGTCATGTGGCTGGTCGGCTCAAGCAATGGCTGGTCATGCTCGCCAACCATTACCCCGAAGCCAGATTGCTGTTTGACCGGATACGGCGGCAGACCTGCCCGGAGGTGGTGCAGGGGATGTTGCTGGAAGGCTTGAACCAGGCCGCCTGAGCTGGCTGCGATGTCCATGGATTGCCACGCCCTGCGGGCTCGCAATGACGGCGTGGGTGTGCTGGCATGTGGGTGGGTGCGCCACAGTGCAGTGTAGCTTGCCTTCCATCGTCATGTGAGAAGCTCAGCGACGCGGCAATCCAGTGCTCGCCGACCACTTCGAGTTCTATGACTGCTACGCCTTTTGGGATCTCAATGAGGGGGGCTATCGTGCCTCAGCGCATCATGATGAGCCGGTCGAGCCGTCCGGTAGCTCACTGACCTGCTGGCGAAAGCTGGTTGGACTCATGTTGGTCCAGCGGCGGAATGCCCGGGTAAAGCTGCTGGGATCGAGGAAGCCCAGCTCGTAGGCGATGCTGGTCAACGACAGCTCACCTTCGCCGATCATGCGAATTGCCGTCTCCCGGCGTACTTCGTCCACCAGCTGCTCGTAGGAAGTCCCCTCCTGGCTCAGCTTCCGGCGCAGATGTCGGGGGCTGATATTCAGCGGGCTGGCAACCCGCTCCACACTGATATCGCCGGAGCCGAGCAGCAACTGCACCCGGCGCTTTACCTGCTCTACCAGGTCAGGGCTCGGCTGGTTGGCAATCATGTCCTGCAGGGTGTCGGTCAGCCGTGTGCAGATAAAAGCATCAGCGGTCACCAGCGGCTGGTCGAGCATGGAGTGCGCTATGGTTATCGAATAGGCGTCAGCGTACACCACCTCGTCACACTCGAGCAGGCGATGGCATGAGCTCAGATCCTCCGGTGTGCGACCCAAGGTGGCACGCTTGAACAGGCCCTTGCCTGCATCATCCAGTTGATTGAGCCCGCGACCGAGATAGCCCAGCACGGCTTCAATATGTTGCACATGGGGATCGCCCACTGGGGTCAGCAACAGGCGCGACTCATCGGCGGTGCGCTCTAACTTCAGCCGCACCTGGGTGCTCATGATCGGGAAAAAGCGGGTCAGTTGCTCCAGGGCAGCGCCCACAGTGGCCGAAGTGCTTGCGCTGAGCCACAGCAGGTTGATGGCTGAGGGCGAGTAGATACGGTTG
>JAAYHO010000335.1 GCA_012735335.1 Gammaproteobacteria bacterium | reverse complement strand
TGTTGTAGGGAGGTAGCAGCTTGCTCAATACGGCTTCCTTACGCTCTTCGGAATAACGGGCCACTATGTATCCTTGTCCGCCTATCTGGTTGAAATCAGAGGGTGACAACTATCCTGCCAGAGGGGGGAGCCAACGGATCCGTAACACTTGTTGCAGAGCGCTCAACATCAAGCAGCTCATTGTAATATCAAGACAATATCATTACCCTTCTACCCCTTCTATCAACGCTGGCTCCTGGCTAGCTCAGAAATCAACCCGTTACCTTAATAGAAGGGACTCTAGAATGAAAAGGCTCCTCACCCCGGCCATTGCGATGTCGGCGTTGGCCGTACTCGCTGGTTGCGCCACCGAGAGCTCGCGCTCCGTAGAAGTGGCGAAGGTTGCCAGTTACGGCAGCCAATATCAGGGACAACGCAGCCCGATAGCTGTCGGCAAGTTTGATAACCGCTCCAGCTTCCAGCGCGGCATCTTTTCCGATGGTGTCGACCGACTGGGCAATCAGGCTAAAACCACTCTGGTCACCCACCTGCAGCAGACCAACCGCTTCAACGTGCTGGATCGAACCAACATGGATGAAATCCGTGCCGAAGCAGGCATCGGCGGTCAGCAACAGCAACTGAAAGGCGCCACCTTCGTCATCACCGGCGATGTCACCGAGTTCGGGCGCAAGACCGTAGGCGACCAGCAGCTGTTTGGCATTCTCGGTCGCGGCATGACTCAGGTAGCTTACGCCAAGGTAGCGCTGAATGTGGTCGACGTACGCACCTCGGAAGTTGCCTATTCGGTTCAGGGCGCTGGCGAGTATGAACTGTCCAACCGCGAAGTGATCGGCTTTGGTGGAACAGCGGGTTATGACGCGACGCTCAACGGCAAGGTGTTGGATCTGGCCATCCGCGAAGCGGTCAACAATCTGGTCAATGGCGTAGACAGCGGCGCATGGCGTCCGGCCCAGTAATACAAGGAAGTAATATGCACACAAGCATCAAGACCAGCGGCCTGCTATTGCTGGCTGCACTCGCTACCGGCTGCGTCCAGGCGCCGCCACAGCTGTACCAATGGGACGCCTACCAGCCATCGGTTTATCAGCACTACCAGGCCGACAGCGCCAATCTGGGCGAACAGATTCAGGCATTGGAACAGGCGGCAGACAAGGCCCAGGCTCGCGGTGTGAGCGTGCCCCCAGGCATGCACGCCCATCTGGGTATGCTCTATTACAACGTCGGCCGGGAGCAGGATGCTCACGCCCAGTTTGCGGCGGAGAAAACACTCTTCCCGGAATCGGCACATTTCATGAACTACATTCTCAAAGCACAGAAGGACGTGTCGCAATGATGAGAGCTTCCGCCCTGCTGCTGATAGGTATGGCCGCCCTGTTGACTGGCTGCGCCACCTCGACGCCGTACGACTACGCCGCTTTCCGCGAAAGCAATCCACGCTCCATCGTGGTATTGCCCCCGGTCAACCGTTCGCTTGATGTCAAAGCCAGCTACAGCTTTCTCTCTCAGGTCACCTACCCACTCGCCGAATCCGGCTACTACGTACTTCCGGTCGCGGTAGTGGATGAGACTTTCCGTGAAAACGGCATGGTCAACCCTGAAGACATTCACGGCCTGCCACTGGATAAGCTGTACGAGGTATTCGGTGCGGACGCCGCCCTGTACATCACCGTCAACCAGTACGGCACCAGCTACCAGCTTCTGGCCAGCGATACCCGGGTCACGGCTGAAGCATCCCTGATTGATATGCGTAACGGCCAGTTGCTCTGGAAAGGAGCCGCCACCGCATCCAGCACCGAGCAGAGCAACAACTCCAGTGGAGGACTGGTTGGCATGCTGGTGCAGGCATTGGTGGACCAGGTCGCCAACTCTCTCAGTGATCGCAGCCACCAGATTGCGGGAATTACCAGCACCCGGCTGCTGTCGGCCGGCATGCCTAACGGGATCCTCCAGGGCCCCCGCTCGCCCACGTACGCGCGTCAGTAACATCCATCTCCCATCCAGCGCTCGACTCTGGATGGGAGGCTGTCATGGGCACTGCGGGCTGCCGGACACTTCCTGGCTGGCTTCACGCAGCATACTTGTCACCTGATCTGCGTCCCGTGCGGTATACACTCGCCCGCCCGTGTTATCCGCGATGCAGTTGGAAAGCTCGCTAGCGCTGATGTTGACCACATTGACCCGCAGGCGCGGTTGCTCGCGAGCGATGCTGCGGGATACGGCGCAGGCATTGCGTCCGCAGCCATCTTCACCATCAACGAACATCACCACCAGCGCATCGCGCAGGCGCCCATCTACCTTGCTCGCGGCGGCTTCCAGACTGCTGGCCAGCGGCGTACCGGCACCGGCTTCGAGCTGATGCACCCGGCGCTTGAGCAGCGCCCGCTTGCTGTCGTCATATAAACCATGATCGATCTGGTTATAGCAGCCGTCAAAGGTGATCAAACGGGTGTCAACATCAGAGTGAAGGTGTTCAAGCATGCCGGAGAAGGCCTGCTTGGCGACGGTCAAACGGGTCGGCTCACTGAGAATGCGAACCTGGCGAGGATTGGTAACCGGCAGACGATCGCCAATGTTGTTCATCCACAGCTCGTCGTCAGGCGTGGCGGCGATATTGAAGTTCATCGAACCGGAGGTATCCAGCACTACCGCGAAATCCGGTGGGCGCGCGCCTTCTGGTTGGCAGGCGTAACTGGTCATGGACGCGGGATGAACCAGATTTAACAGGTAACCCCGCCAGAACCAGGCCAGCCAGAGCAGCAGCAACAACAGCAGGGGCAAGAGTAGCCATGACAACCGCAGGCGCAGCCACCAGGCTGTGGCGGGCACAGGTGCCACCCGCGGCGGCGGTGCAGGCACGACGGGCGTAACCACAGGCGGCGGTGGCAGTCCCCAACGCACGACCAGCGGCTCATCGTTGAGGCTGTACAGATTGGCCAGATCCGGCGGGCCGATCAGGCTGCGTAAACGCTCAGCATCCTGTTCCATGCCGCGTCTCTGCAGCTCGCCTGCCAGGTTGCCGATGGCATGCTGGCGCTGCTGGTATTTCTCCAGCAAGCGACCTTGCTGGTCATTGCTCAACTCAGCATAAAGGTGCGGCTGGCCGCCCAGGCCGGACCACCACTGCAGGCTGCCGTCCTCACCTGTGCGCGGCACAGCGTAGAGACTGGCAATGCTCGGCGGGAAATGCCGGCGTATCAGTTCGACCTTGGCATCCAGCGCCGAGAGTGCCTGCTGGGGATAGGTTATCGCGTCGCGTGTCACCCGCTGCATCAAGTGAATTCCTGAGAAAAATGAAGGCCGTCAGTGACGGCCTCGGGAAAGCATGGCCCGCTTACTCGTAACCCAGGCTCAGCTGCAGACGGCTGACCTTCTGCTGAAGCTCCCTGAGCTCCTGCCGGCGTGCTTCAACATCGGCGGGATTGCCAGTACCGGCGGGGCTCAGCCTGAGCTCCTGTTCCAGGCTGGTGATCTGCTGCTGAAC
>JAAYHO010000334.1 GCA_012735335.1 Gammaproteobacteria bacterium | reverse complement strand
TGCATCAGGTAACGCACCTCCCGGGCGTACAGATCCGCACCGAAGTGCTGACCCATGTCCTCCATGCCCAGACAGCCACACAGCAGTTCGTGGGTCAGGGTACCGTAGCTGCGGGCGAAGCGTTGCAGGGTGCTGCCCGGCAGCCAGGGGTAGAGCTTGTGCAGGTCGGCCAGCAGCGTCGGTTGATCAGCAAAGTCGCCGCCGGGCAGGGGGCTGTCTGCGGTCCAGGCTCGCCCCGGACGCTGCAGCAGTTCGCACAGCTGATCGGTCGCCTCCTCGGCCAGCCGCCGGTAGGTAGTGATCTTGCCGCCGAGCACCGACAGCAGCGGTGCCTGGCCTGCGCTGGCATCGATATCCAGACTGTAATCCCGGGAGGCGGACTGGGCCTGGCCGTCAGCGTCATCGGCCAGCGCCCGCACCCCGGCAAAACTCCAGACCACATCTGTCTTCTGCAGTTGCTGACGGAAGTGCTGGTTGACCACCCGCAGCAGGTAGTCGGTTTCCTCCGCAGAAATCTGCACCGCAGCCGGGTCGCCCCGGTAGTCCACATCGGTGGTGCCGATCAGGCTGAAGTCATCCTCGAAGGGGATGACGAAGACGATGCGGTTGTCCTCGTTCTGCAATATATAGGCGTGCTCGCCGGGGTGCAGGCGTGGCACCACGATATGGCTGCCCTGCACCAGTCGCAGCGGCTGGCGCATCGGGCTGTGGATTACCTGTTCCAGCAGGCTGGAGACCCAGGGACCGGCGGCATTCACCAGGCTGCGGCACAGGTGCTGGCTGCGCTGGCCGCTGCGGCGGTCTTCCAGGGTGACCTGCCACAGGCCGTTGCTGCGTTCGGCGTGGATGCAGGCGCTGCGGGTCAGTATCTGTGCGCCGTGCTCTGCCGCCGCCCGGGCCACCAGTACCACCAGCCGGGCATCGTCCACCCAGGCATCGGAGTACTCGAACCCCCGGGTAATCTGCGGGCGCAGCGGGCTGTCCGCCGGGGGGCGGATGCCGTGGGAGCCGGGCAGGGTCTTGCGCCGGGCCAGATGGTCATACAGGAACAGCCCGGCGCGGATCATCCAGGCCGGGCGCAGGTGTGGCTGATGGGGCAGGCGAAAGCGCATCGGGCGGATGATATGCGGCGCGTTGCGCAGCAGCACTTCCCGCTCGGCCAATGCCTTGCCCACCAGTCGGAATTCGAAGTGTTCCAGATAACGCAGTCCGCCGTGGATCAGCTTGCTGCTGCGCGAGGAAGTGGCCGAGGCCAGATCATCCTGCTCGCACAGCAGGACACTGAGCCCGCGCCCGGCGGCGTCCATGGCAATCCCGCAGCCATTGATACCGCCACCGATGATCAGTACGTCATGAATGACATCTTTCGGCGTCAGACTGCCTGAGCGAGCGTCCTGCATTGGGAACCTCTGATTCGGAAGGGCGGGTGTCCGCGATGGATTATTGCATACTCGACGCAAACTCGTGGCGCGCCGCTATTGACCCTGAACCCACTTGGTTTTAATGTGCGCACCGAACGTTGAGGCTGGCACGATCCATACGGCTCAAGTACTGACGACGAGACAGCAAGACCGGTTCCCGAAGGGAGCGGACTTATTGCTTTCGGCGCACGCCTTGGGAAGTAGGCGAACC
>JAAYHO010000333.1 GCA_012735335.1 Gammaproteobacteria bacterium | reverse complement strand
GCCGCCGCAATCAGCTCCAGGGGCGAGGCCTCGGGCATGACGCCCGAAGCCAGTGACAGCACGGGCGTTTCCATGGTCAGCTCCTGCGACGGATGGGATTGCTGCCGTCCCAGGTCCGCGCCGCTTCCCGCACGGAGGCGAAGAAGGCCCGGCCCGGATCGTCGCCCTGCCAGAGTTCGAGCATGCTGCCGGGACCACCACCGGTGTCAAGATAGGCCACCTCGGCGCTGCCCCCCCGGTAGGTGGAATGCTGCAGCAGACGGGCACCTGCCCGGTAGCAGACCTCCAGCGCCTGCTGCATCTCATCCACCGCAATCAGCACATGGTGCAGCCCTTCCCGCCCCTCATCCAGCCAACTCTTGTAGATCGAGGGGGTATCGCAGTGCTGCTTGATGATCTCGATCTGCATGTCGCCCCAGTAGCCGATGGCGGCGGTCATGTCGATCTCGGTCGGCTCTCCCAGATAATGGGTGCTGTCCGCGCGGATGTGCTCCATGAGCGTGAAGGGACCAGCGCCCATGGTGCGCGTCCAGAAATCCAGGCACGCCTCGAAGTCCTGCGGAACGAACGCCAGCTGGATCACCGGACCCAGCGAGGCAATGGTGTCATTCAGTTTGATCGCTGTCATGGCCGGGCTCTCAGTCGTAGAAGGTCGGCATCAGGCCGCCACGCTTTTCCAGGAACTGCAGCGACTCCTCGATTACTGCCTCCTTGAGCAGCTCCATGGTTTCCAGGTAGCGCGGATCGGAGCGGTAGGCGTCGCCCTTCATCACCCGCTCCACATGGGCCATGTCCTCCATCTCCCACAGATCGATGATCACCGCCGGCTTGACCGGACCGAAGCGCTCGACGAAGCAGCCGTGCATCTTCCAGCCATAGTCCTCGAACATCGGGCCCAGCTTGTTGACCAGGGCATCCACCACAGCGTTGGCCTTGTAGGCATCCACCTTGAGGGTGGCTTTCATGAAAATGGCCATGACTTTCTCCTCAGGAAATTGGCGCCGGTTCGCGATTGACGGCAGCCCGTGTACTGGATGACGCCTGCTCCTCTACCCGGCCGGCCGGAGCGCCTTCACCAGGTGCATTGCGGCCCGGGTCCGGCATCAGGAAGTAGGACAGGGTCGGCACCATGATCAGCGCGCCCAGCATGTTGAACAGGAACATGAAGGCCAGCAGGATGCCCATGTCAGCCTGGAACTTGATGGCGGAGAATGCCCAGGTAACCACGCCGATGGACAGGGTGATGCCGACCAGCGCCACCACACGACCGGTATCGGCCAGGGCACGGGTATAGGCCTCACGCAGGGGTACGCCATTGCGCATGTGCACCATCTGCACCGCCAGCAGGTAGAGCGCATAGTCCACACCGATACCCACACCCAGCGCCACCACCGGCAGCGTGGCCACCTTGGTGCCTATCCCCAGCAGTACCATCAGCGCTTCGGCCAGGATGGACACGATGAACAGCGGGATCATCGCCACCAGCACGGCGCGCCAGCTGCGTACCACCATCAGGCAGATCGCGGCGACGGCCAGGTAGATGT
>JAAYHO010000332.1 GCA_012735335.1 Gammaproteobacteria bacterium | reverse complement strand
GAGCGCAAGGGATCTGACCTGTTCTTCAGCGTCGGTGCGCCAGTCAACCTCAAACGTGAAGGGCGGTTCCATCAGCTGACCGAGCAACCGCTGCCGCCTGGCTCGGTCAAACAACTGGCCTATCAACCTTGTCTTTGTCGTGAGAATTATTTGACTATCCGGACCTGTCCAAGCGCAGCCGTTGCGCCCGATCAAGATAGCTGGCTCCAGCCCTGGAGCAGTGTTTGCAGTTTCATCAACACTATTGTTATTTAATCAGAAATACTGGTTAGGGTATTCTTTTTTTGATTACGCCAGTGCAACTCGGCCCTGAGCCACTCCTCTGGCACTGGAACGAGCGGGACAGTCGCGATGACTGCCTGTTTGCAACAGAGTCCAATGTCCTTCCAGCCAGTCATCAGCCCTGTTTGATATCGGCATGCAGATGCTGTCGGTTGCTCTAATGGTGTCTGGCTTGCGCAACAGGGATGCGAAGTGCTGGTCTTGAAGAGTTCGCTGTGCACAATTGGCAAGGCCCCTCGTATGGAAGCTCAGCACGGCGTTAGCCTGCACCTCTTGCTCCTTTTGCCCTTGGGGCGGCAAATATTCCCGAGATGTGGTTGCTACGAGTAACAGCGTCTAGTGCCGCTCCTCCCAGCCGGAGATCATTGCCTTGATGTGTGCCAGAGGAGTATGGCCGGTGGTGGTCAAGTACACATGCACAATCAAGAACAGCAGCATCAGGAAGGCTGCGAAGGTGTGCGTCAAGGCCACCTGCTCAAGGCCTAGCCATTCCGGCAGGTAGACGTCCAAATATCCCCAGAACAGGTAGCAAAGGCCGCTCAGCCAGATCAGCGGGTTAATCAGCAGTAGTACGCTCAGGTAGGCGATGCGTTGCAGAGGGTTATGCTTGCGCTCTCGGGTGACCTTGTAGGGATGCGGGGCGCCAGTGAAGATGCCGTGGGCGTAGTACAGCATCACCCGCTGGATATTGTTCAGGGTTGGGATGTACTGCTTCCACTGGCCGGTAGTGAAGTGCCAGAAGATTGCAAAGATCCACAGTCCGATCAGTAGCCAGGCAGCTATCTCGTGAACCTCCACCGCGGTGCGAAAGTCGAGCAGGGCGTGGCTGTTGTGTATGGCGAAGCCACTGAACAACAGGGTGATGATCAGTGCCGCCTGCGACCAGTGCCAGAAGCGCTCGAAGCGGGTAAACAGATAGAGACGCTCGCTCATCTCAATGCCTCCTTCTGCGTTGGTGCGCGACGATGCGCAGTAGCCCGTGGAGTAACACGCCGAGCAGGGCGAAGCCTGCCAGGCTGAAGCCGAGGGTGTCGAGCAGCGAAGAGCGGTCTTTGCCCGGCAGCCAGATGCCGGGGACGGCTGCCAGGCGGCTTGGGTCGGAGTGGCACTGTTCGCACTCCAGCGCCTGTTCTTTAGGGGCGACCATATGGGTGATCGGCCAAAGCATTGACGTATCGACGAATCCGTACTGGCCGCTGTAGGGCAAACCAGTGGCTTCGGCACCGGCCGTTAGCGCCTTTGCCCAGTCGAAGTTGTACCAGAAGGCGGTGTCGTCAGGAATGGCCGTGTGAGGGATCAGCAGGGTCATGAGTTGGGTATCGTAGGGTTGCCTGCTGTGGAATGTCTTCACTGGCCATATGCGTGCATCTGCGGCGCCCGGCGTACCGTGGAAGGTGTTGATCGGCACGCGCTGGCTCGGGTTTATGCGGGTGTCGGGCTGTACGTAAGTGACCGTACCGTTGAACCAGACATAGTCGGGCACCACGTTCTCGTCGAGGACGAAGTCGCCTTTGCGGCTGTCATAAAGCACATGGCCGCTGGCGTCCTTGCGCTGGAACGGCTTGCCATCGGCATCCAGCTGGCCGGCGGTGGACCAGTCCCAGGCCATCTTGGTCGGCACGCCGCCGCGGGCGAAACTGGGGATGTGGCAGCTCTGGCAGGCCAGGCTGCTGGTATGGTCATTCAGTCGACCGGCGTGCAGCAGGTTGCTCTCGTGCGGGCGATCGCCGTGGCATGATTGGCAGGTGGATGGGTTGCGAGTACTGCGGTCTCCGCGCAGGATCGGCGCGTGCGGGTCGCTGGCGGCGATGTTGATGCGGCTGCCAGCGATCTTGTGCTGGTCGGCTACATGGCAGGTGTAACAGCTGAAATTTACTCCTTCACTGGCCATATGTACGTCTAAGCTGCGTGGCGGATCGTTCAGCGATGAGTCGAGGTCGCCATGCTTGACTCCATCACCACCGCCACCGTAATAGTGGCAGCTGCCGCAGGACTGCCGTGAAGTGGCACCGATACTGCGCGCCACTGCAGCCAGGTCAATCGGGTCGACGAAGGTGCCCGAACCGGGTGCGCTTTCTGTGCGCACCAGCGGTGGATGACCAGCTAGTCCGGCGAGTTTCAGATAGTCGCCGGTGTTGTGGCAGGCCAGACAGTCGACCTTACTCTCGTCCGTGAAGTCGAAATTTGCGTCCTTCCAGCCATAGCCGATATGGCAGGACTGACAGAACGCCTCGTTGGAGCGGTCTCCGATGCAGAAGCCGTTGAGCATGGTCTTCTTGCCCAAGCGCTGACCTGTGTCCGGGTTGGTGTAGTCCCAAGTCCAATGGCGGGTATCCATCACTTGCCTCGACGCCTCAGTGTGGCAGCTCAGACAGGCGCGGGTAACTTCCTCACCGCTGTTGAATGGACCCTGCAGCTGCTTGAAGCGGCTGTGGTCGGCAGTGTTAGCCAGAACGATGCTGGGGGGAAGCAGAGTCAAGCAGAGTAGCCAGCGAAATATCGTCATGTGAGCCTCCGGGCTAGCATCAGAGCAGCCCAGTCCACCTGTCCAGTTCTAAGACCTCCATCAGCCACTGTGTACGCAGTACTGTAGGCGTTTGCTGCCGCTCTACAGTCAGCCTGAATAGCCAGAGTTTGGCTGCGTTGCATTGCTGGTTGCAATCGCGGACGAACACTTAGATCACCACGTGTTCGTCTTGAGCATAGCTGAACATCAATGCTAGATCTGCCAGCAACAGCAAAAAGCGATGAAGATACTAGTGCAAATTGGGCATATCCCTCTACCATCTGAATTCACTCCATTGCGGATCAATTAACCGGTTACGCAGTTCAGCTGTCGATACTGGCAATACGCACCTTGCGACCTAACAGTAGACTCCAAGTTAGTCGCAGTAGCGCTGTCAGGGTGACCAGTTGGATTGTTGCGAGCACGCCGATGCCGATCCAGTAGGCCGCGCTGAACGGATGGACCAGTCCGCTGCCGACCCACACCAGATGCCACCAGAACATACCCATCACGAATAGTGCTACTCCGGGGCAGATCAGCCCGAAGCTGATAGGGCTGCGTTCGTGACCCCTCAGGTGGCTGCGCAGGTAGCCATTTAGCTGCATCACCCGGTAACCGATCAGCATCACGCCCAGTTGCAGCATGAAGATCCCGGTCAGGGTAACGAAGATCTTGCCGTTGTTTACCCCGCTGGAAAAGTGATGGCTGAGGCCATGTTGCAGGCGCATCCATTCGATGCCGAGTAGAGTCAGAATCGGAACCAGCATCCAGATACTTGGGGTCGCCTGAGCTTGCAGGCCGTGGGTCATCATTGCGCTGATGCCGGCCATCAGCACGATAAGCATTACCACCAGCGACAGCACCAGGAACAGAATTGAAAGCGTAGCAGCCAGGGTCGAAACCAGCTTGACATGCGACATGGCAGCCGGCGCGGCGAAACCGACAGAGAGCATGGCGAAGGTAAATACAGTCAGCAGAGCAGACAGATGATTGTGTTCCTCGCTGCGATAGCCACCGCTCACCAGCATGCGGCTGAAGTAGCGGCCATAGATCCGCAGTGCATGCCATGCGATAGCTACGAAGGCGAGCAGGGCTAGGGGAAACAGGTACTCAACCATTGACCACAGGCCCGGTATGAACAGGGCTCCTAGTGCAAAGCAGACGTTGACCGTCATTGCTAAGGTCAGCGGAATGGCCATCAGCTGCACTTCTGCCGGAGATTGGCGCAGGGTTTTCAATGCTTGCTGGTTTGACGCAGCCCGAAACTCTCTGATGTTCCAGGCCAAGAGCAGGAAGTGCAGGAAGGCCAGGCCTAACATTCCAATGGCGGCAACCAATAGGATTGCTAACATTGGTGCGGGACTGCTTGCGGTGCCCTGCAAGAACGCTAGCAGATGTTCCCAGGTTGGCATCGGATAGCCTGGGTGGGGCAGCATCCACATCAAGTACATGAAGAACGATATCGAAAGTCCCCCGGCGCCGAGTGCCGACAGCCAGTAGCTTGGGTGATAGGGAATTTCGGAAGTACTCTGGAACATGCTATCGCTCCTAATGCTATCTGTTCATTCAGGGGTACAGATCTTGCCCTTGAGAGCTGCGATCAGGGTTTTCACTGTGAGTAATGCAATCACTCCTGACAGCAGCACCAATTGTGCAAAACCTAGCCAAATGTATAGTGATTGTCCGCTGCGTGAACTCATCTCGAAGGTCGCAATGGTCAGCGCCGCAAGTGGAAATGAGTAGGCCCAGGCGGAAATGAAGAACGGTACACGTAAGAACCGCGCAGCATTACTGGCCAGCAGAAGCCCTAGGAACAGTGCGGTGAAGTAGAGTATACGGGCGAAGGCATCCACGCTGTCAGTGAGTGCCAGATAAGATAGAAATCCTACCGAGGGCGGTGCCAGCAGGATGAATAGGGTAGGGGTAAGGCGAACCGGTAGAGGCTCGTGGAAGAACAAGCGGTACAGCACGATCGTCAGCAGCACAAGCCAGAACACTACTCCGATGCTGAAGAAGAACCAGCTCACATCAGCCGGGCCGAATCCAACGCCAACCACGGGAACAAGGATGTTGCCTACAACAGGAATGAACCAGGCAGGGTTGGCATGCGTGATCTGGAAATGCGTGTGGTGGATCCAGCTGCTCATTGCCATCAGCGTGAATGCCAGATGCAGGGCGGCACCGATGCCCCACATCCAGATGGCCACGGCGGGCGCTGCTTCAGCCCATGCTACTGCGAGGAGAATCAGGCCGATGGAGATGGCCGGCAAGAAGTTCTGCTTGAGCGGGTGTGCACGTTCAGCCTGCACTGCTGCCGGATAGCGCACCAGCTTGGCGACATAGGCAAGCAGCAGGAATGCATAGAGCGCGCTGGCCAGCCAGCGCAACAGGACGCCTGCCTCAGTGGGTGCCAGTCCCAGATGCCCGGCTTTGAGCCATGCAATGGCCAACCCTGCGGTGCCCATGACACTGGAGAACAGGGCGACAGGGAAGTGTTCAAGGCGATGGTAGGGTTCGGTTGCTGTGTTCATCTTATTCCTCGGCAGCGAAGCCCATGGGGATCTCGTCTGAGGTGGGGAAACTCTTGGCAATCTCTTGTAGTGCGGTTGCCAGGAGTTCTTCGACCGCAGGATGATAAAAAGGCATCTGCAGCAGGCTCTGCGCGGTTTCGCCTCGTTGGATCGCCCAAGCCAGCAGATGGGCCAGATGTTCTCCATTCGTGCACAGCATTGCGGCGCCGAGCAGGCGACCGGTTTGGGCATCTGCGTATACGCGTAGCAAGTTATCTTCACCGCCAAGGATGCGCAGGCGGCCGTTGCTGTCGCCCGAAGCGCTGCCGATTATGATCCGCTTTGGGTCCAACTCGCCGAGCCGTCTGCCTACGGCGACCACATCAGGGCTTGAGAAGACAATGCCCATCGGCACTTTGCGCTTCCAGCGGCAGCGACGTTTCCGGGCGGCGTTGTAGCCGGCGATGGCGCCCTCATCGGCTGCCTCGTGAAGCAGCGCGCGCTGGCCGTTGGCATCGCCTGCGATGAACACAGGCAAGTCACCGAGTTGCAGGGTGTCCGGATCGAATAGCGGTACCCCGCGTCCGTCGACGGCAATACCGGCCGCTGCCAGGTTCAGATCGTCGGTGTTAGGGCGGCGACCGGTGGCTGCCAGCAGCAAATCAACCTCGGCGTTACGCTCGCCGGAACGTAAGACTAAGCCCTGTGCCGTAGGCTCTGCGCTGGCAGGCGGACCTAGCCATAGCGTCATTTCCTTTGAGAACAGTGTTTGTGCTCGTTCGGCTACCTGCGGGTCATCGATGCCGGCTATGTTGCTGCTACCCACTGCAGTGACCTCGACGCCTAGTCGGGCGAGGGCGAGTCCCATCTCCAGGCCGATAGCGCCAAGGCCCAGCACGCCGATTCGCTGCGGCAGCACCTCCAGCTCGAACAGTTCGTTGGTTGTGACCAGGCGCTCGCGTACCGGCTCTAGCCAGGCCGGTATCTGTGGCCGAGAGCCGGTAGCGATTACCACGGCCTCAGCGCGTACACGCTGCAGGCCCTCGGCAGTTGTCACTTCCAGCAGGTTCGGCTCGATGAAGCGCACGTGCCCCCTGATCAAATACTCACCAGCAGCACTATGCGTTTTGCTGATTGCGCTGGACGTGAAGCGGTCACGCTGTGTGCGCACTGCCGACCATGTGCGAGCTAGGTCAAGTTGTAGGGACTCGCCGCCGGTCATGCCGAATTCGTGCAGCTCCTTGCGAGCTTTCCATAGGCTAGCGGCATGCAGTGCGACCTTTGAAGGCATGCAGCCGACACGGGCGCAGGTGGTGCCCAGAGGGCCTTCGTCGATAAGGACGAAGCTGCGTCCTGCACGTCGTACTTCGCGTAAAGCATAGAGGCCGGCGCTGCCAGCGCCAATAACGGCGACGTCGATTCGGATTTCGGGGAGCATGACAGTCAAATCCTTTTTGACTACTTAGAAAGTAGAAGATCCCCATCACATGCACTAGACCATGCGATGGGGGGGCAAAACAGTGAACAGTGATTGTCACAGCGTCTTGGTTGAGAAGTACCAGTCCACAGTTTCGTAGCCTTCACCGGCACGCGTTTCGGCATCGGCAGCAGTCTTTGGTGGCGGCACGATCACGG
>JAAYHO010000042.1 GCA_012735335.1 Gammaproteobacteria bacterium | reverse complement strand
GGCATCACCAGCGGGGCGGTGACCATGCCGGAGAACAGGGTGCGTCCGCGGAACTGCTTGATCCGGGTCATCGCGAAGGCGGCCATGGTGCCCAGCACCACCGCCGCGGTGGCGGTATAGAAGGCAATCTGCAGGCTGCGCCTGACCGCGCTCATCAGCTGGGTGTTATCCAGCAGTCCGGTGTACCAGTGGATCGACCAGCCACCCCACACCGTGACCAGGCGTGAGGCGTTGAACGAATAGATCACCAGAATGACCATCGGCAGGTAGAGAAACAGCAGCCCCAGCCACAGCACCAGGGTGGAGAACTCGGGACGCTTCATGCCTTCTTCTCCATTTCCCGGGCCTGGTTGTAATGGAACAGGATGATCGGAATCAACAGCAGCACCAGCATGACGATGGCCAGCGCCGAGGCCACCGGCCAGTCGCGGTTGTTGAAGAATTCCTGCCACAGCACCTTGCCGATCATCAGGGTCTCCGGGCCGCCGAGCAGCTCGGGCACGACGAACTCGCCGACCACCGGAATGAATACCAGCATGGAACCGGCGATGATGCCGGCCCGCGACAGCGGCACGGTCACCTTCCAGAACGCCTTGATGCGACTGGCGCCCAGGTCGGTGGCCGCTTCCAGCAAGGTCTCGTCATGCTTGACCAGGTTGGCATACAGCGGCAGCACCATGAACGGCAGGTAGGCATACACCAGGCCGATATACACGGCGGTATTGGTATTGAGGATCTGCAGCGGCGCATCGATGATGCCCACGGCCTGCAGCGTGTTGTTGAGCAGTCCGTTGGCGCTGAGAATGCCCATCCAGGCGTACACCCGGATCAGCAGTGCGGTCCAGGTCGGCATCATGATCAGCAGCAGATAGACCAGCTGGCGCTCGCGGGGCGCGCGGGCGATGGCCAGCGCCATGGGATAGCCCAGCCCCAGGCAGACCAGGGTGGTGATCAGGGCAATCTTCAGCGAACTCAGGTAGGCCGCGTAATACAGACTGTCCTGGCTGAGGAAGATGTAGTTGCCCATGTTCAGGACAATGGTCAGCGCCTGGTTGGCATACTGGAACACCCGCTCGTAGGGCGGGATGGCAATCGCCGCCTGGGAGAAACTGATCTTCAGGACGATGACAAAGGGCAGCAGGAAGAACAGGAACATCCACAGGTAGGGGACGCTGATGACCAGCGCCTTGCCACTGGGGCGACGCAGAAACCGGTTCATGAGTGCAGCACCACGCCGCCGTCGTCATCCCAGCTGACGTAGACCTTGTCTTCCCAGGTCGGGCGCGGCAGGCGACGCTCGGAGTTGGCGAAGAACGCCTGCACCATCTTGCCGCTGTCCAGCTTGATGTAATACACCGAGTGGCCACCGAGATAGGCGATGTCGTGGACCACGCCGTGGGCCCAGTTGTACTCCTGTTCGGGCTGCTCGGTGGTGACAAAGACCTTTTCCGGACGCAGCGCATACAGGGCGCTCTTGTCCTCGGCGCGGGTGGTGACGCCATGGCCCAGATAGATCTGTCGGTCCAGTTGCGCGCACTCGATGATTACATGGTCTTCCATGTCGGCGACGATTTCGCCTTCGAAGATATTCACGCTGCCGACAAACTCGGCCACGTGGCGGTTCACCGGGCTTTCATAGATGTCCATCGGCGTGCCGACCTGAACGATCCAGCCCTGGTCCATGATGGCAATGCGCTGGGCCATGGTCATGGCCTCTTCCTGGTCGTGGGTGACCATGATGCAGGTCACACCAACCCGCTCGATGATCTCCACCAGCTCCAGTTGCATCTGCGAGCGCAGTTTCTTGTCCAGCGCACCCATGGGTTCGTCCAGCAGCAGCAATTTGGGTCTTTTGGCCAGCGAGCGGGCCAGGGCCACGCGCTGACGCTGGCCGCCGGATAATTGATGAGGTTTGCGTTTGGCAAACTTGCTCATATGGACCAGCTTGAGCATCTCGGCGACGCGCTCGCTGATCTCCTGTCTGCTCAGCTTGTCCTGTTTCAGTCCGAAGGCGATGTTCTGTTCCACCGTCATATGCGGGAACAGGGCGTAGGACTGAAACATCATGTTGATTGGCCGCTTGTGTGGCGGCAGGTCGGTGATGTTCTGGCCGTCGAGCAGCACCTTGCCTTCAGTGGGTTTCTCGAAACCGGCCAGTATGCGCAGCAGGGTGGACTTGCCCGAACCCGAACCACCGAGCAGGGCGAAGATCTCACCCCGGTTGATGGTCAGAGTGACGTCATCCACCGCCAGCGCATCATCAAACTGCTTGCTGACCCGCTGAATCTTGACGAACTCAGCCGGTTCGCTCTTGGCCATTGTCTGTTTCATGGCTCCTGCGGCGCCTACCATATAGTCAATACTCCCCACCAGAGAAGGTTGGGGCCGCAGGGCAGCCCCGGTTAGATCAGTGCGTCAACGACCCGATTTGATCCGGTTCCAGGCGCGGGTGATGATTCTTTGAGATGCCAGCGGACGCGGTTTGGCCACAAACAGGTTGGCCATGACCTCATCGCTCGGATAGATCGCCGGATCGTTCAGCACCTCCGGGTCAACAAACTCGTTGGCTGCCAGGTTGGGGTTGGCGTAGGCCACGTAGTCGGTGATCGGTGCCACTACGTCCGGGCGCAGGATGTAGTTGATGAAGGTATGGGCGTTGTCGGCATTGGGCGCATCCTTGGGAATGGCCATCATGTCGAACCACAGGGCGGTACCTTCCTTGGGAATGGT
>JAAYHO010000331.1 GCA_012735335.1 Gammaproteobacteria bacterium | reverse complement strand
CTGCTGGGCTGGGGGCTGGGTCTGCGACTGGGGCGCTCTATCCGCCAACTGGCCGGTTGGGTGGAGGCGCTGACGGCTTTCGAGTTTTCCCCTCCGCCGAACACCCGCTCGCATATCCGCGAGGTCAACGAACTGCAGCAGGCGATCAGCCGGATGGTCGCTGCCATCGGTCATTTTCAGGCGATTACCACCACTCTCAGCCGTGAGATAGAGCTGGAACGCATGTTGCCGGTGGCCCTGCAGCACTTAGTTGAAATAGCCGATGGCCCCAGCGGCGTGGTCTACCTGTGTGACGAGGATAATGACCTGCTGGTGCGCTCGGCGGTCTATGGCAACTTCCCCTATCCGGAGCGTTTCGTTCTGTCCCAGTCCCTGCCGGGGGAGTTGTACCAGTCGCTGGCTGTGCTCAAGAAGCGCTATCCACGCAGCCTGATTCTGCCCCTGCATGATCGCAAGGAAACTCTGCTCGGGTTGCTGGCCATTCGGCTGCGGGATGAGACCGACGCGCGTACCGAGGCCTACCTGCAGCGCTTTTTGCAGAACCTCTCGGGGGTGCTGGCGGTGGCCATCGAGACCCGCCAGCTGTTCGAGCAGCAGCAGGACCTGCTGGAGTCGGTGATCAAGGTGCTGGCCCACGCGGTGGATGCCAAGTCACCCTATACCGGCGGGCACTGCGAGCGGGTGCCGGAGCTGGCCGAGATGCTGCTGAACGAGGCCGCCGCTGTGGGCAGTGGCCCGCTGGCGGATTACCAGCCGGATGAGGAGGAGCGCTACGCCTTCCGTATCGCCGCCTGGTTGCATGACTGCGGCAAGATCATCAGCCCGGAATATGTGGTGGACAAGGCGACCAAGCTGGAGACCCTGTACAACCGCATCCATGAAGTCCGCACCCGCTTCGAGGTGCTGCACCGGGACGCCCAGCTGGCTTACTGGCAGGGTCGCGCCGCCGGAGAGGATGAGGCCGCGCTGACGCAACTGCTGGAGCAGCGGCTGGCCCAGCTGCAACGGGACTTTGCCGCCGTGGCCAGGGCCAATATCGGCGGCGAGGAGATGTCGGATCAACGGGTGGAGGAGTTGCAGCGTATCGGCCGACAGAGCTGGCTGCGGCACTTCGATAACCGCCTGGGACTGTCCCGGGAGGAGCTGGCGCGCATGCCGGACAGCTCTGAAGAACTGCCCGTCAGCGAGCACCTGCTGGATGACAAGCCGCAGCACCGGATTGACTGGTGCGACCGCAAACCGCCGGTGGAGCGCGATGATCCGCGCAATATCTGGGGCTTCGACATGCACCTGCCGGAGTACGCCTACCACCTCGGGGAGCTGCACAACCTGAGCGTACGCCGGGGCACGCTGACGGTGGAGGAGCGCTTCAAGGTCAATGAACACATAGTGCATACCCTGGTTATGCTCAGTACCCTGCCGTTCCCCAAAGCGCTGCAACAGGTGCCGGATATTGCCGCCAACCATCACGAGAAACTCAATGGTGGCGGCTATCCGCGGCGGCTGAACGCCGAGCAACTGAGCGTACCGGCACGGATCATGGCGATTGCCGATATCTTCGAGGCACTGACCGCCGCTGACCGCCCGTACAAGACGGCCAAGACCCTGTCCGAATCCATCGCCATCATGATGCGCATGGCCAGGGAGCGGCATATCGATGCGGAACTGTTCCGTCTGTTCCTGTCTTCGGGGGTGTATCTACGCTACGCGGAGCAGTTCCTGCAGCCGCAGCAGATCGATAAGGTGGATGTGTACGCCTGTCTGGCCGAGCTGGCGGAGTATCGCAGTACCGAACAGGTGTGAGCCGGAATCAGTGACCGGCGGCGAGGTGGAACTGACCGCCTTCGGGCTCCAGCGGGCGCAACTGCTCTTCACAGAAAGTCAGGGCTTCCAGCAGCTGACCGTGGTTGGCACCGCTGACTTCCCGCGGCCGGTTACGCTGCAGGTGGTCACTGAGGGCTTCCAGAGTGGTCATGCCGGTGCTGATCGGGAACCAGGCCATATCCTCGATCCCCCAGGCCAGACCGGTTTCCGCATCGGCTCTGGGTGGTGCGGCGGCGTCATCCGGCAACAGCCGACTGGCCTCGGCAAACTCCAGCGCGGTGATATCGACAAAACGGCTCAGGGGCGTGACGCCCAGGGTTCGGCACAGCGCGTCCAGACCAGTCATGTACTCGGCCAGCTGCAGCAACGGCGTGCGGTGCAGATGAAAGTGGCGTTGATCAAGGGTGGCAAGACGCAGGGTGGACAAGGGGCTCTCCCGTCGGCAGATAACAAAGACCGGGGAGCCATGGTACTTGCTCG
>JAAYHO010000330.1 GCA_012735335.1 Gammaproteobacteria bacterium | reverse complement strand
CTACGCCGGTCTGGCACTGGGTCTGTGGTTGCTGAACCCGGTGCTGCAGCGTTACCCCGGCAGCATGCCCTGGCTGGATGCCCTGCGCCTGCGTGGTGCCGCACCGCTGATCAAGGTCAACCGGGATATCCTGATCCGCACCCTGGCACTGGAGCTGGTGTTCTATCTGCTGGTCATGCAGGGCTCGCGCATGGGCGACTCGGTGGTGGCGGCCAACGCCGTGCTGCTGAACTTCCTGATGCTCACCTCCCACGGGCTGGATGGTCTGGCCCATGCGGTCGAGGCGCTGGGTGGCCACGCCCTGGGTCAGCGCAATCGGCAGGCCTTCAAGCGGGTGGTGGTGGTCAGTACTTTCTGGTCATTGCTGGTGGGTGCCGGTTTTATCCTCGGCTTCAACCTTGCCGGGGAGTGGATCATCAGTGTGCTGACCTCGGTGGAGTCGATCCGCCAGGTGGCCTCGACCTACCTGCCCTGGATGGCCTGGATGCCGCTGGTGGCGGTGTGGAGTTATCTGCTGGACGGTCTGTTCATCGGTGCGACCCGGGCCAGGGCCATGCGCAACAGCATGCTGCTGGCGGTGGGGCTGATCTATATCCCGGCGGCCTGGCTGCTGCGCGACAGCGGAAACCACGGCCTGTGGCTGGGTTTCTACCTGTTCATGCTGGCCCGGGGGGCGCTGCTCGGCGGCTGGTTTGTCTGGCTGTGGAAGCAGGACCGCTGGATGCGTCTGCCCGGTTCCGGGCGGAGCTGATCAGCTCTCCGGCCTGAGCCAGCAATGCAGATAACGTCCCAGGTGCTGGTAGGCCGGGTGGCGACTGTAGAGCAGCTCCTGCTCTATCACCTGCTGCTCGTCGGCCTCGGACTTGAAAGGCTCCGGCATGTAATCATGGAACACCCGCACCCCGCTCTGGTGGGTGCAGCTGAATCCGGCCTCGGCCATCCATTGCTGCATCTGCCGCGGATCCAGTGGTTGCTGCGGGGTCAGGCTGCGCTTGCCTTCCCCGGCCAGCTGGTTGCGCTGCAATTTGCGAAACTGACCCTTGATCAGGTTCTTGTAGATCAGCGCGTCGCGGTTGTAATACGCCAGTGACAGTGCGCCATCCGGCTTGACCAGGCTGCGCAGATGCATCAGCGCCGCAGCGGGATCGGCCAGCCATTCCAGCACCGCATGGCAGATCACCAGGTCGTAGCGCTCGCCGCGTTCCGGCAGCTGCTGCAGGGCCAGCGGCAGATACTCCCGCTGCTGCCCGGCGGCGAGGGCAAGGGTATCCAGTCGACTGCGGGCGGCATCCAGCATTTCCGCCGAAGGCTCACTGACGGTCAGATGATGGCCGCGCTGCAGCAGCCATTCACTGATATGCCCGAGCCCGGCCCCCACATCCAGTACCCTCAATGGCTGTGGTGCAGTCAGTTCGTTCATCCATTCCTGCAGGTCCCGGGTCAGCACCGCCAGGCGGATGGCGCCCTTGGGGCTGGAGTAGATCTTGTGGGCGAAATGGCTGCCCAGCTGATCGAAATAACGGTCAGTCATCGGAACCCTGCACATGATTGACGATGCTGTCTGAGCACCGGAGGATGGGCGCCGAGTATATATCAGCACGGCTCAACTTCGGCGTTATGTAATAGAAACTGCAAAAAAGTCGAACATTTTCCAAGCCATTCGGTCGGACGTTACTCAGGTAAATATAAAAGAGGAAATTACCTATGCGCCTCAGCACAACTCTGATCAAGGCTTCGACCCTGGGTCTGGTAATGAGCCCCATGTATGCCATGGCTCTGGATGAGGGCCCGGTTTCCAATCTGGGTATCATCGGGGCTTACAACGAGTATGAGTTGAACTCGGATAACGCAAATGTGGATGGTCGCGACGAGAACGTGGGCAAGGCCGGTCTCTTCTATAATTACGGCAACAAGATGACCGGCGGGCCCGGCTTTATCTATCAGATCGGTGTTGATGCACGTTACGGCGAGCGCAACGATGACGAGATCAAGGATGCCCGTGCCGATCTCGACCTGGGTATGCGCATGCCGCTGGGTGACAGCAGCAATCTGGACCTGCTGATCGGTGCTGGCTATGACTGGTCGCGTTTCGAGATGGACGATACCAACGTCGGTGATGTGGAACTCAGCAACAAGAGTCCCTTTGCCAAGGCCGCAGTGGGCTGGCAGCACAAAGGCGATACCCTGACCACCCGCCTGGAAGTGGGCACCCGCTACAGTATCGAGGGTGAGGGCAAGGTCAAACTCGATGGCGTGGGTAGTGAAACCGTTGATCTCGAAGACAAGTTCAACCCCTATGCGGAGCTGAACTTCCTCTGGGATCGCGGCTTCGGCGTACCGGTCACCGCCGGGCTGTACTACACCCAGACCAACTACGAACTGAAGAACCGCCGCGACCTGGCGGCCAATACCGAGCTGGAAAGCAACGAGTTCGGGGTCAAGCTGGGTGTCGTGTTCTGATCGCTTAAAGGAGGCAGTGACGGGGGAGGGCCGCGGCGCTGCTTCCTACTGTGCCACCCCATCGTCATTGCGAGCGCAGCGTGGCAATCCAGTGTGCGGTGGCTTAGAGGCCCATGGATTGCTGCGTCGCTGCGCTCCTCGCAATGACGAAAGAGATGGTCGTATCGTCGCGATAAGGCCCTTCAGAGCAGATGACGGCAATCGTCATCGGTCCAGCGCTCGATGATGACCGGTACCGCCTTGTCCAGCTCGGCCGGGTTGATTCGCTGGAATACCGGGCTGCCCAGCCAGCTTTCCACCGCATCGGAGATATCGTCCAGCTCATCGGCGGTCAGCTCTTCGGTGTGTGACGGAAAGAACGCATAGGTGAACTCGGTATGCGCCAGATCCCGGCCCAGCGCCGATACCAGGGGTTCTTCGGCGGTAAACAGCGGCGATACCCAGCACACATGATCGGCAATCACCGCCACCTGCCCCGGCCCCTGGGCGCGCAACTGACTGGCGACCTGCTTGCATAACCTGACCAGTCGCTCAAAGGCCTGCTGCTCCGCCTGGTCGCCACTGTAGCTGTGGCGGACGAATTCGCTCAGGTCGGTGGCGCCGGTTGCGGTGTCGATACTGGTCTGTCCGGTGGCGGCGTTGGTGGTCATGCTGACTCCTCAAGCTGAATGGCTTGCTACTCTGACAAGTGTTGATCAGAAGTGTTTACTTCTCCAGCCGGAAGGCAGGAAAAAACCGATGATCAGACGGGCTGGTCTATTCTTGATGAACACAGGGGAGAGAGATGATGAGCAGATTGAATGAGCAGCATTGCGAAGCCTGCCGGGTGGGCGCACCCAGGGTCACCGCCGAGGAGGCCGCCGAACTGCAGCGGCAGATCCCCGAGTGGCAGCAGATCGAGGTGGAGGGCGTGGCGCAGCTGCAGCGGGTCTACCCGTTCAGCGATTTTGTTGCCGCCCTGGCCTTCACCAACCGGGTCGGCGAGCTGGCCGAGCAGCAGGGTCATCATCCGGCGATCCTGACCGAGTACGGCCGGGTCACGGTGCGTTGGTGGACGCACAAGATCAAGGGCTTGCACCGCAATGATTTCATCATGGCGGCGCGTACCGATGCCCTTTAATTAAAGGGATTCCACACCGATTTCATCCCATACGGAGGCTGCCAGATGGAATGCGGCATTGGCTGCCGGGATGCCGCAGTAGATGGCACTGTGCATCAGCAGTTCCTTGATCTCGTCACGGGTCACGCCGTTGTTCCGGGCTGCCTTGAGGTGCATCTTCAGTTCCTCGGCGTGATTCATGCCGATCAGCATCGAGATGGTGATCAGGCTGCGGGTGTGGCGGGGCAGGCCGGGGCGGGTCCAGATATCCCCCCAGGCGTGGCGGGTGATCATTTCCTGAAACTCTTCGTTGAACGGAGTCAGGTTTTCCAGGCTGCGATCCACATGCGCATCGCCCAGCACCGCGCGGCGAACCTGCATACCCTCTGCATAGCGCTGTTTTTCGTCCATCATGCTTCTCCTTGTTCGAATTGGTCGTGGTCGCGGCAGGCGTGCTCGACCCAGCGGGAGGCCTGGCCGGTATAGCTGATCGGGTCCAGCAGGCTGTCGATGGCAGCGATGCTCAGGTGCTGGGTGACTTCTGGCCGGGTAATGAGTGTCTGGCGCAGATGCAGGTTGGCCTCCACCGCTTCGCGGCAGCACTGCTCCAGCAGTTCATGGGCCCGGTGACGCCCCAGATGGGGTGCCAGTGCCACGCTGACCGGTTCAGCCAGGTTGAGTCCCAGGGTCTGCTCCAGGTTGACCAGCATGCGTTGGGCATCCACTTCCAGCCCGCCGATCATCTGTGTTGCCTGTGCCAGGGAGCCGGACACCAGACAGCAGAGTTCCGGGAGCGTGTCCCATTCGGCGTGCCAGAGTCCCAGACTGCGCTCATGTTCCTGGGCCATGGCCGACAGCATGGTGGCCACCATACCCGGAGCCCGGGTGGCGGCGCTGATCAGCACGGCGGAACCGACCGGGTTGCGCTTGTGCGGCATGGTCGATGAGCCACCCTTGCCCGGTGCGCTGGGCTCGAACACTTCGCCCACTTCGGTCTGCATCAGCAGGCTGAGATCCCGACCCAGTTTGCCGAGGGAGCCTGCCAGGCTGCCCAGCCAGCCGGCCAGTTCCGCCAGGCGATCACGCTGGGTGTGCCAGGGCTGTTCGGGCAGGGCCAGTTTCAGCTCGTCAGCCAGGGCCTGGGCAGAGGGCCAGGCAGATTCGCCCAGGGCGGCCAGAGTACCTGCGGCGCCGCCCAGTTGCAGGCACAGCAGACGGGGCTTGAGTTCGGCCAGGCGCTGGCGGTGGCGAGTGACGGTACCCAGCCAGCCGGCTGCCTTCATGCCCAAGGTGATGGGGGTAGCGTGTTGCAACCAGGTTCGGCCGACCATGACGGTGCTGGCATGGGCTCGGGCGGTGCGCGCCAGTTCGCCGGCCAGCTCCGCCAGTTGCTGCTCAAGCAACTGGACGGCCTGCCGCAGCTGCAGTACCAGTCCGGTATCCATCACATCCTGACTGGTGGCACCGAAGTGCAGGTAGCGCTCAGCTTCCTCATCTTCTGCGGCAATCAGTCGGCCCAGCTGCTTGACCAATGGAATGGCCGGGTTGCCAGCCAGCATGGTGGCCTGGGACAGTGCCTGCAGATCAAAATGCTGTGCCTGGCAATGGCTGCTGATGATATCGGCAAACCTTTGTGGCACCAGCCCCGCCTGTACCTGAGCGCGGGCCAGGGCGGCCTCGAAGTCGAGCATGCCCTGCACCCGTTGCCGATCGGAAAACACCGCACGCATGGGGCGGAAGCCAAAGTAGGCTTCGTTCAACTGACTGGCTGTGCTGTCCACCCTGCATTCTCCATTATCAGTAGTCAAAAAACACGGTTTCCTGCTCACCCTGGACGCGGATATCGAAACGGTAGGTTGCTTCGTCGTCCTCGCAGCGCTGGGCAACCAGGGTCAGCCGACGCTCGGGCTGCTCGATCAGCTTCAGCACCGGGTCCTCGGCGTTGGCCTGGGCCTCATCGCTGAAATAGATGCGGGTCTGCAGGTGGATATTGATCCCCCGGGCAAACAGCAGCACGTTGATGTGCGGTGCCATGGGCACACCGGCGGCGTTATTGATCTGACCGGGCTTGACGGTGAACAGCTCCCATTCGCCATTCTGGAAGGCGGTGGCGGAGCGGCCGAAGCTGTTGAAGTCATTTTCGCAGCGATAGTCGCCATGGTAGACGCCCTTGCTGTCCGCCTGCCAGAACTCCAGGTAGGCATCGCGGATCAGGTGGCCATTGCCATCTATTACGCGGCCGACCAGGCGGATGTGCTGGCCGGGGGCGGCGGAGGTGGCAAGGCGGTTGCCTATCTCCAGGTCCCGTTCCGGGTTGCCTGCGGCGGCCAGGGCCAGGCCGATATGCACATAGGGACCCGCTGTCTGGGACGGGGTTTCTGCCAGTAGTTGCTTGTTCATCCTCTGTCTCCTAGCGGTTCTCGAAGTGGGTCTGGCGCTGGCCGCGCAGGACGATATCAAAACGGTAGGCCAGTGCATCCATCGGGTTGGCCATACCCATATCCAGATGGGCGATCAGGGACTGGGCGCTGTCCATGTCCAGGGTGCGGATGATCGGGCACTGGGGAATCAGCGGGTCGCCTTCGAAATACAGCTGGGTGACCAGGCGAGTGGCAATGGCCGGGCCGCTGATGGAAAAGTGGACATGCGCCGGACGCCATTCGTTCGGGCCGTTACGCCAGGGGTAGGGGCCGGGCTTGATGGTGCGGAACATGTAGTAGCCATTCCGGTCGGTCAGGGTGCGCCCGACGCCACCGAAGTTGGGGTCCAGCGGGGCCAGATACTGGTCATTCTTGTGGCGGTATCGACCGCCAGCGTTGGCCTGCCAGATTTCCACCAGGGTGTTGGGGACCGGCTTGCCGTACTGATCGATGACCCGGCCATGCAGGATGATGCGTTCGCCGATCGGCAGTGCGCCGGTATTGAAGTTGAGCAGCAGATCGTTGTCGTTCTTGCCGAACTGCAGGTGGCTGAAGTCCGGGCCGGTCACTTCGGACACGGACTGGGGAATGCTCACCAGCGCCTGACGGGGGGAGCGGGTGATGGAGGTCTTGTAATCGGGATAGTAGGGCTTCGGGTGGCGGTCGATGCGATTCCGCGCGACGAAGCGGCTATGTTCGGTATTGGTCATGGACGTGCTCCTCTTGTTGCGAGGCATTGTGCTGAGAGCAGGCCCGTCTGACCAATGAAATGAGCGACTGAATGTATAACCGTTTGGTTATGTGTCGGGTTGATTGTTGCAGATCTCCCGGAGTGCCTCCAGGCACCATTGCGCCGACAGTGGCAGGTTGATGGTCGGGTTGCTGCACACCCCGACCGAGCCCCCCGAGGAGTGGCCGTCAAGCGCCAGGAGATGGAGGATGCCTTGCTCAAGATCACTCAGTACAGCATCCCGGGGGGCCAGCCAGACCACGTCGGCCTGCAGGGTATAGGCCCGTGCCAGGGTGTTTGACAGGGTTTCCAGGCAGCTTGCGGGTAAACCCGCTCCCGATTGCAGGAGCAGGCTGTCCGCATGCTGGCGCAGGGTGGTGTCAGCCAGAGGGAGAACCATGGGGTAATCGGTAAGTCGGCTGGGCAGAAGTTCGGCGGCTGATTCCAGCAGCGGATGTCCGGCCCGCACGACGACCTTCAGTGCGTCGCCATACAGGTGTTCGAAGTGCAGTCCCTCAAGGTGTGGGCTGTCACTGAGGCGGCCAACCACCAGATCCAGCTCCGCCCCGCGCAGCAGGCCCAGCAGGTAGGCGGCGGGGCCGCCCGTGACACTGATGCGCAGTCCCGGATGCCGTTCATGCAGCAGCTGGATCATATCGGGTACCAACCGGGTCTCGACCGAGGAGAGTACGCCGAGGCGTAGTTCGCCTGACTTGTACTCGTCGCTGCGCAGACTCTGGATGCCCCGGCGAAGGGCCTGCATGCTGGGCCCTGCCACATGCAGGAAGGCATTGCCAGCATCGGTCAGGGTTACGCCCTGTCTGCCACGCTCGAACAACCGGCTGTTCAGGGAGTCTTCCAGTTCTCGGAGGGTCTTGGAGACGGCTGGCTGGCTGATCGACAGGGCGTCAGCGGCACGTTGGATGCTGCCCTGGCGGGCCACTTCCAGGAAGCAGTTGAGGTGGCGCAGTTTGATGCGGTTGTCCGGGTTCATTGCGCGGCATCCCTGACGTGCTGCAGACGGAACTCCCGGGGCGGCAGGCCGGTATGGCGTCTGAAAAAACGTGAGAAGTAGGCAGGCTCGGAAAATCCCAGGGTATCAGCCACCTGGCTCACGGTCATATTGGTGTAGACCAGGCAGCGCTTGGCTTCAAGAACCACCCGCTGGTTGATGATCTGCAGGGCGGACTGCTGACAGAGGCGGCGACATAGAGCATTGAGGTGCGGTGCGCTGACCCCCAGGCGGGAGGCGTAGGTATCAATTGCCCAGTGCTCGCGAAAATGCTGTTCCAGCAGTTGCAGGAAGGTGTTCAGGTGTTGTTCTCCCCGGTCATGCGGCACGGACTGGGTCACTTCCTTGCGCTGCAGGCGGTGCAGCCAGATAAGCAGCATGTAGGTCAGCGCCGTCAGCATCAGATCGCGACCGTCGTCCTGGTCGGTGTATTCCCGCCAGAGTTCATCGAGCACATTGTCGAGGTGCTGTTGCTCCTGCGCAGCGAGCATATGGGCACTGGCGTTCGCCAGGATCCGTCCACCCAGAAGCCGGCCCAGCTCCTCGACCAGCGGCTGCGCCAGACTCAGCACATAACCGTCCACATCCTCGGAAAAGCGAAAGCCGTGCACACAAAGGGAGGGTACCAGCTGCACCACGGGGCCGTTGAAATGATATTGGCGCCCCTCGATTTCCAGCTCTGCAGAGCCCTGGCGCACGTACAGGATCTGAACCAGATCGGCATGCTGATGGGGTTGAATATGCCAGTCATGCGTGCGGCTGCGCTCGGGGATCGACTCCATGTGCAGCAGGTCGGGAGTCGGCCAATGGACCGTCTCACCGTACAGCTTGAACACCGGTACCGGCGTATTTGCAATCAATGGTAATCCTCGGAAAGTCCAAGTAACGGATCCGATATTGCCTTCAAATGCCGGGCGTTACAACGAAAGATATAAAAACAACGATAAACACATGGGAGCCATGAAATGAAAACACAGGTAGCCATCATTGGCGCTGGTCCAAGCGGTCTGCTGCTGGGACAGCTGTTGCACAAGGCTGGTATCGATAACATCATCATCGAGCGCCAGAGTGGCGAATACGTTCTCGGTCGTATCCGTGCCGGGGTGCTGGAGCAGGGCATGGTCGACCTGATGCATGAGGCTGGTGTCAGCGCACGGATGCAAGGCGAGGGCATAGTACATGACGGATTCGAGATGGCCTTCTCCGGGCGGCGTGTGCGGATTGATCTCAAGCAACTGACGGATGGCAAGGCGGTAACTGTGTACGGCCAGACCGAGGTGACCCGGGATCTGATGCAGGCGCGTGAAGAAAGTGGGCAGACCACCCTGTACGAGGTGCCGGATGTCGAACTGCACAACCTGAAAGGCGACAAGCCCAGGGTGACCTTTACCCATGCAGGCGAGAAGGTTGAGCTGGAGTGCGACTATATCGCGGGCTGTGACGGCTTCCATGGCGTCTCACGACAATCGATTCCGGAAGACTGCATCAAGACTTTCGAGCGTGTTTACCCGTTTGGCTGGCTTGGCATCCTGGCGGATACCCCGCCGGTCAGTGAGGAGCTGATCTACGCCAGTCATGAGCGAGGCTTCGCGCTGTGCAGCATGCGCTCTCCCACCCGTACCCGCTATTACCTGCAGGTTGGTCTGGATGAAAAAATCGAGGACTGGAGCGATGAGCGCTTCTGGGAAGAGCTCAAGCGTCGCTTGCCGGCCGATACGGCTGCGAAGCTGGTGACCGGCCCTTCAATCGAGAAAAGTATCGCACCGCTGCGCAGTTTCGTTGCTGAACCCATGCAGTACGGGCACCTGTTTCTGGTCGGGGATGCGGCTCATATCGTGCCGCCTACCGGGGCCAAGGGCCTGAATCTGGCCGCCAGCGATGTCAGCACCCTGTACCGCATCCTGTGCAAGGTGTATCAGGAAGGGCGTACAGATCTGCTGGAGCGCTACTCCGAAATCTGCTTGAAGCGCATCTGGAAGGCGGAGCGCTTCTCCTGGTGGATGACCTCCATCCTGCATACCTTCCCCGAGTCCGACGATTTCAGTCAACGGATTCAGGCCAGTGAACGTGATTACTACGTTCACTCCGATGCGGGTCTCACTACGATTGCCGAAAACTATGTGGGTTTGCCTTACGAGCCGATTGCCTGAGTAGGTGGACGGCCGGTATGGTTGCAGGATGGTTGAGCTATGCTGACCGTCTGGGTGTCGTACTGGCGCGACGCTTGCATGCTGTATTGCACCTATTGTCTGGCATTGAACATAGCAGGAGGTAACGCGCAATGAAGATCAAGGCCGCAGTGACCCATTCCAAGGGTCAGGATTTCAGTATTGAAGATGTGACCCTGTCCGCACCCAAGGCCAATGAGGTGCTGGTCAGGGTGGTTGCCACCGGCGTATGCCATACCGACGCGGTGGCTCGGGATCTGGGCATCTCGCCCTATCCGATCGTGCTGGGCCACGAGGGCTCGGGTGTTGTCGAGCTGGTGGGTGAGAACGTGACCAGTCTCGAGCCCGGTGACCATGTGGTGATGTCCTTCGCCCATTGCGGTCAGTGCGAGAATTGTCTGACCGGGCACCCGACCGTCTGCTCGCGGTTCAACGAGCTGAACTTCGGCGGGCGCATGGATGACCACACCTGCCGCCTGCACCAGGGTGAGACCGAGCTGGGTACCTTCTTCGGTCAGTCTTCCTTCGGCACCCATGTGGTAGCCCATGAGCGCAACGTGGTGAAGGTTGATCGGGAGGTGGATCTGGCTCTGCTCGGGCCACTGGGCTGTGGTATCCAGACCGGTGCCGGGACCGTGCTCAATCGCCTGAAACCGGAGTTCGGTACCAGCATTGCCGTGTATGGCTGTGGTGCGGTGGGCCTGAGCGCGATCATGGCGGCGAAGATTGCCGGTTGCCAGCAGATCTACGCGGTCGATGTGCATGACAGCCGTCTGGCGCTGGCCAGGGAGCTGGGTGCCACCCACACCTTCAATGGCAAGGAAGTGGATGTGGTCGAGGAGATTCGCAAGGCCAGTGGCGGTGGAGTGCATTATGGGGTGGAAAGCACCGGTGTGCCGCCGGTGGTACGCCAGAGCATGCATGCCCTGCGTCCCCTGGGTGTGGTGGCGATTGTCGGTGTGACCCCGGAGATGAATATCGACGTGCACAACGACCTGATGGCCGAGGGCAAGAGCATGATCGGGGTGATCGAGGGGGATTCCGTGCCCCGGGTATTCATCCCCAAACTGGTCGAGTTCTACAAGGCTGGTCGCTTTCCCTTCGACAAGCTGGTGAAGTTCTACAGCTTCGACCAGATCAACCAGGCCTTCGAGGATTCCGCCAACGGCACAGCGGTCAAGCCGATCCTCAAGCTGGCCTGACCCTTTCCACTCATCTGTTGCGCAGCCGGTAGTTGACCTGTGACCGGCTCATGCCCAGCAACTGCGCGGCGGCGGTGACGTTGCCCGCAGTGCGCTGGAGCGCCCGCTCGATCAGTGCATTCTCCAGCTCGTCCAGGGATATCTGCAAGCGCTCATCGGTGCCTTCCAGGAAGGCCGCCAGCCGGGCCACTATCGGTGGCAGGGTGGGGGCGCTGTCGGTTTGCCGCTGGTTGTCTGCCGGCTCCATGGCTCCGGTGTCCAGTCGACCGTCGGCGGTCAATCCCAGTGGCAGGTTGTCCTCAAGCAGTTCGCCATTGAAGGTGATGTGCTGCAGGTCCATGGGTTGGCCATCATCACAGCTGATCACGCCCCGTTCGATCAGGTTCTGCAGTTCGCGGATATTGCCCGGAAAGTCGTGGGTCAGCAGGGTGTTCAGCAGGCGGGTAGTGAAGCCGCTGATCTGTCGGTCATGCAGCTGGTTGTAGCGCTGCAGGAAGTGGTTCATCAGCGCCGGAATATCCTCGCGGCGCTCGCTGAGGCTGGGTATCCGGATCGGATAGACGTTGAGTCGGTAGAACAGATCCTGGCGGAAGCGACCGGCCGCCACCTCGTCACGCAGCTGCACGTTGGCCGCCGCCACCAGGCGCACGTCCACCTGGATCGGCTTGCCACCGCCGACCCGTTCTATCTCTCCCTCCTGCAGGGCGCGCAGTATCTTGCCCTGGGCGTCCGGGCTGAGGGAGGCGATCTCGTCGAGGAACAGGGTGCCGCCATCGGCCCGTTCAAAACGCCCCGGGCGGCTGCGGTCGGCACCGGTATAGGCGCCGCGCTCGACGCCGAACAGCTCGGCCTCGACCAGATGCTCCGGCAGGGAGGCGCAGTTGAGGCTGATCAGGGGGCCATGACGGCGCGAACTGTGGCGGTGCAGGTATTGGGCGAACAGCTCCTTGCCCACCCCCGAGGCGCCGGTCAGCAGTACCGTGGCCTGAGTCGGGGCAACCCGCTGCAGCATCTGCCTGGCGCGCAGGAAGGCCAATGATGAGCCGATCATGCTCTGTTCGTCGGTGTTCTGGCCGTCCATCGACGTGTCGGGCTCGGGCATGCCATGGAACAGGTGGCTGAAGAACAGTTCATCGCCGGGGGCTGGCTGCCGCTCATCCATGTCATCCCACTGCTGGGCTGGTTTGCCGATGATGCGGCAGGCGCTGTGGCCGGTGGCCCGGCATTCGGTCTCGCGGAATACCACCAGGTGGCCGAGCAGGGCGGAGGCATAGCCGCTGGCAAAGCCGGTCTGCATCCAGCAGACGCATTCGCTGCTGGTGCCATGGTGGGTCAGATGCTCCTGGGCCTCCAGCGAGTTGTGCCAGAACATCTCGGCGTAGAAGCTGCCGGTGGCGCTGTCCATCTCGAAGCGGATGGGCTCCACGTTGACCATGCCCTCGAGCATGTTCAGTCGCGGTCCGGCGGAGAACAGGCTGCCGTGGTCGCCGCTGGGCCACTGGCGGGCAACCTGCTCGGCCAGCCGCGCACCGGCCTGCCACCCGGTATGGGTATAGATGCCCCGGGCCTTTTCCGTCCCCAGCTCGTTGATCAGGCCGCTGCGGATCTGACCGAAGGCGGCGCTCTGCATCAGCATATAGCGCTGGCCGAACAGCCAGATATTGCCCTGGGTGGGGGCGAAGGCCACGGTTTCGGCCAGTTGCTCGGGGGTTGGAAAGCCGCTGCTGAGGCGGTTCGAAGGGTCGACGAACAGGTTGCGACGGCTGGCCAGCAGGCGCTGCAACAGGTTGTCGGTGAAGTCCGGTAGTTCGGGCATGGTGTAGACACTGTCTGAATTTGTGAGTGTGATTATACGCAATTGTTGAGTATCAAACACTCTGGGGAGTGGCAGTGTCTGGAATTGACCAGCAGCAAATGGCTGTGCGGCGTTTGGTCGCCTATACTGGATGTGGCACAGAACTTGATTCCCCAATAGCAGACCCCCACCCGTCTGTGCACCTACAGATCCTGTCGATCTGCCGCATGGCATTGGGAATTCGACAACAAGAGAGAGAAACCTGATGACTAGCAAGCCTGCCTATCAGAATATGCAACTCCAACCGATCGCCGGGCAATGGCGTGTCGGCAGCGCCGGACGCAACCTGAACGTCACCAACCCCTTTACCGGTGAGCAGCTGCTGAGCGTGGCGATGGCCACCCGCGAGGACCTGGATGAGGCCTATCGCCAGGCACAGAAGGCGCAGATCGAATGGGCTGCCATGGGGCCCACCGCCAGGGGCGATGTGATGCGCCGGGCCGTGGCCATCTTCGACGAGCGCCGGGACGAGATCATCGACTGGTTGATCCGTGAGTCCGGTAGTACCCGGATCAAGGCACAGATCGAGTGGGGCTCGGCCCGGGCCATTACCCAGGAGGCAGCCAGCCTGCCGGGTCGCTGCCATGGCCGCATCCTGCCCTCGGACATGCCAGGCAAGGAAAGCCGTGTCTACCGGGCACCCCTGGGTGTGGTCGGGGTAATCAGCCCGTGGAACTTCCCGCTGCACCTGAGCGCCCGCTCGGTATCCCCGGCGCTGGCGCTGGGCAACGCGGTGGTGATCAAACCGGCCAGCGATACCCCGGTGACCGGTGGGCTGCTGCTGGCACGGATCTTCGAGGAGGCCGGCCTGCCCGCCGGGGTGCTGAGTGTGGTGGTGGGGGCCGGTTCGGACATCGGTGACGCCTTCGTCGAACACCCGGTGCCAGCCTTCATCTCCTTTACCGGCTCCACCCCGGTGGGTCGCAACATCGGCCGCATTGCCGCCGGTGGCGAGCATCTCAAGCATGTGGCCCTGGAGCTGGGCGGCAACAGTCCCTTTGTGGTGCTGGCCGATGCGGACGTGGACGCAGCGGTGAATGCCGCCGTGGTCGGCAAGTTCCTGCACCAGGGCCAGATCTGCATGGCCATCAACCGCATCATCGTCGAGCAGCCGCTGCTGGAGGAGTTCACCAGACGCTTCGTCGAGCGGGTCAAGGCGCTGCCCTATGGTGACCCGAGCAAGGCGGAAACCGTGGTCGGGCCGGTAATCAATGCCAAACAGCTGGTGGGCCTCAAGGACAAGGTGCGGATCGCCCAGCAAGAGGGCGCGGTTTTGCTGGTGGGCGGTGAGCCCCAGGGCAACGTCATGCCGCCCCACGTGTTCAGTAATGTCAGCGCTGATATGGAGCTGGCCAGGGAAGAAATTTTCGGCCCGCTGGTGGGGATTCAGACTGCGCGTGATGCGCAGCATGCGCTGGAGCTGGCCAACAGCACCGAGTACGGCCTGTCCAGTGCGGTATTCACCCGGGACATCGCCAGGGGCGTGGCCTTTGCTCAAGGCATCCGTGCCGGCATGACCCATATCAACGATATGCCGGTCAACGACGAGCCCAACGCGCCCTTCGGAGGCGAGAAGAACTCCGGCCTGGGTCGTTTCAACGGCGACTGGGCCATCGAGGAGTTCACCACGGATCAGTGGATCACCGTACAGCATGCGCCGCGTCCCTATCCGTTCTGACGCCTGCGTTCTGTATCAGATACAGCATCGAGCGAGTCATGCCGCTCGAACGATAAGAAATGGGTAAAAGGAGCCTTAAATGAAGTTATTTCCAATCAGCTCGGTGGCGATGCGAGCCCTGGCCGCAGGCGTGACCCTGCCGCTGGTGCTGCTGTCGACAGCAGCTCAGGCAGAGTCCGAGCCGCAATGGCGCAGTGGCCAGTACCTGTACGATAACGTGTGTGGTCATTGCCATGCACCCGAGGTCAACGTCGGGCCGTCGTTGGGTGGCCGCGGCCTGCCGGAGGCGTATATCAAGGCCATCGTGCGCAATGGCTTCAATGCCATGCCGGCCTTTCCAGCCTCCTATGTTGATGATGAATCCATCGCCAAGGTAACTGAATACATAGCGACACTGCCGCTGGTGGAACAACCTTGAGGAGCCTGACATGAGCGTAGATCGTCGTTTTGTCCTCAAGGGGATGGCGCTGGGCAGCCTTGCCGGGCTGACCATGGGGGCTGCGCCGCCATCGGTGGCGGGGCTGAATGCTGCGCCGAGTAGCCGCGCCGGTCGCCCGCTGGTGGCACTGGTGAGACAAGATGCGCAGGACTCGGCGTTTGTCCAGGGCATCCGCGCTGCAGGCAGCCAACTGAAACTGCAACCGGTGGATACCAGTCTGGGTTTCATGCTGGAGCTGGAAAGCCAACTGCGCAGCGGTCAGCCGATGCGCATGGTCGGGCTGCTGGATGATGCCTCGGCCGCGCTGGTGCTGGATCTGGCGCGCAGTGCCGGTGCCCGGGTGAACTGGATCGGCCAGCACACCGCTGCCGCTGACCACAGCCGCCACCACCTGCTCAACACCCAGCTGACCGAAGGTTGCTCACGGCAACTCAGCCGCCAGCTGCATGCCTGCGGTGCCGGTTTTACCCTGCATGAAGAGCGCCAGAGCAGCGTTGCACCGGCCCGTCAACTGGCTGGTCCCGCGCGCCGCACCGAGCACGCAGAACAGTGGGCTGCCAGCCTTGGTTATCTGCTGAGCACCCTGGGAGAGCGTCGGGCGGCCACGGCCCCCCTGGTGAGTGCCAGCCGTACGCCACTGACCGGCAGCTTCGTTTCCTTTTCGATCGAGACCTGAAGGAGTCTGATCCATGTCTGAACACAATACCGATTTGCTGCCCGCAGGGGTCACGCAGGCAGAATTCAACCAGGCTCTGGAGAAATTCCGGGCCTTGCTGGGCGATGACAACGTACTGGTTGAACAGCAGCAACTGGTGCCCTACGGCAAGATCATGATGTCGGTGGAAAACGCTGCCCACGCACCGTCGGCGGCGCTGACTGCCACCACCGTGGAGCAGATCCAGGCGATCGTGAAAATCTGTAATGAGCACCGTATCCCGATCTATACCATCTCCACCGGCCGCAACTTCGGCTACGGTTCGGCGGCGCCGGTGAAGCGCGGTCAGGTGATTCTTGATCTGAAGAAAATGAACAAGATCATCAAGATTGATCCGGAAATGTGTTACGCCCTGGTCGAGCCCGGCGTGACCTTCGGTCAACTGTACAACTACATCCAGGAAAACGCCCTGCCGGTGCTGCTGTCGTTCTCGGCACCCTCAGCAATTGCCGGGCCGGTCGGCAACACCATGGACCGCGGTGTGGGTTATACCCCCTATGGCGAGCACTTCATGATGCAGTGCGGCATGGAAGTGGTACTGGCCAACGGCGATGTCTACCGTACCGGTATGGGCGGCGTGCCGGGCAGCAACACCTGGCAGATCTTCAAGTGGGGCTACGGCCCGACGCTGGACGGCATGTTCACCCAGGCCAACTACGGTATCACCACCAAGATGGGTTTCTGGCTGATGCCCAAGCCACCGGTGTACAAGCCTTTCGAGGTCATCTTCGAAAACGAGGAAGACATCGTCGAGATCGTCGATGCCCTGCGCCCGCTGCGGATGAACAATACCATCCCCAACTCGGTGGTTATCGCCAGTACCCTGTGGGAAGCCGGCAGTGCGCACCTGACCCGCGCTCAATACATCACCGAGCCGGGCCATACGCCGGACAGTGTGATCAAGCAGATGCAGAAGGACACCGGTATGGGTGCCTGGAACCTCTACGCTGCTCTGTACGGCACCCAGGAACAGGTCGACGTGAACTGGAAGATCGTTACCGAGACTTTCAAGAAGCTGGGTAAAGGCCGTATCGTCACCCAGGAAGAAGCGGGTGACACCCAGCCCTTCAAGTACCGCGCCGAGCTGATGTACGGCATACCGAACCTGCAGGAGTTCGGCCTGTACAACTGGCGCGGGGGTGGTGGCTCCATGTGGTTCGCACCGGTCAGTGAGGCCCGTGGCAGCGAGTGCAGGAAGCAGGCGGCCATGGCCAAGCGTATCCTGCACAAACACGGATTGGATTATGTCGCCGAATTCATCGTCGCCCCGCGTGACATGCACCACGTCATCGACGTGCTGTACGACCGCAGCAGCGAAGAAGAAACCCAGCGCGCCGATGCCTGCTTCAACGAGTTGCTGGATGAGTTCGAGAAGGAAGGCTATGCCGTGTACCGGGTGAACACCCGCTTCCAGGAGCGGGTAGCGCAGAGCTACGGTGAGGTGAAACGGGATCTGGAGCATGCCATCAAGCGCGCGGTCGACCCGAACAACATCCTCGCCCCGGGCCGCTCGGGAATCGATCTGGACACTTACAAGAAGTCCTGATTCCGGTTCGAGTTCCGTGAAAGCCAGCCATCAAGCAGGAGGCGGGGGCAAGCCCTTCGCCTCCTGCTTGATTTCTACTGCATCCCCTTCGTGCCCTCTCCCCCCTATCTGCTCCATCTGTTCGTCGCTCAAGCTGTCGGCTGGCGGTCTGATTGTGATTGATGATTCACAATGGGATGACCATAAGTCAGACGGGAGGACAGCGTGACTATCGACGCAGTGGTGGTAATGGGGGTGACGGCCTGTGGCAAGAGCACGGTGGCGCACTGGTCGCCAGTCAGTTTGCCACACTGGAATCTCCGCAGGGCGAGCCTGGTGTCCTGACCCTGGATGCAACCCTGCCGGCTGCCGAGCTCGGTCGTCTGGCTGCGCTCTGGTGGCAGTCGCAGGGGACGGGTTGAGCAGATCATTCACGGCGGCGATGCCGCAGGCACAGACTTGTTGATTCAGCCGCGCCGGGCTGGACGCCCGGATCGGCCTCCATCTAACCTCGGACTTCTGACAAGAATCATAATATTTTCATCAGGAGTAATCGATGAGCGAAGTGACCACTGAGCTGAGCGGCGGCGTACTGACCGTCACCATCTCGCGCCCGGACAAGAAGAATGCCCTGACCAATGCAATGTACGGCGCGCTGGCTGATGCGCTGGAGCAGGCTGAAGCCAGCGCGGAGGTCCGCGTGCTGGTGTTCCAGGCCGAAGGAGAGATCTTTTCCGCCGGCAATGATCTGGGCGAGTTTGCTGCTCAGTCCCGCAACGAAGGTCCGGCCGTGCGTCAGGTGGAGCGCTTCCTGCGCAATCTGGTGGCCGCCAGCAAGCCGCTGATCGCTGCGGTGCAGGGCAAGTCGGTGGGCGTCGGTACCACCATGCTGCTGCACTGCGATCTGGTCATTCTGGCCGAGGACGCGCAACTGCTTACTCCCTTCGTCAACCTGGCACTGGTACCCGAGGCCAGCTCGAGCCTGCTGATGCCGCTGCGTATCGGCCATGTGCGGGCCTTCGAGATGTTCGCGCTGGGTGATCCGGTGAATGCTGATGACGCTCTGGCCTGGGGCCTGGCCAACCGGGTGGTCAGCCGTGAACAACTGCACGGTGAGGCCCGGCGCTATGCGCTGCGACTGGCTGAGCGGCCCGCCGGGGCAGTGGCGCTGGCCAAGGGGCTGATGCGCAATACCGAGCAGGTACTGGAGCAGATGGAACGCGAAAGCCGCATCTTTTCCGCTCAGCTGCGCAGCGAGGAGGCTAAGGAGGCGTTCAGCGCCTTTGCGGAAAAGCGCAAGCCGAATTTCAACTGAAACTGGCTCTGGTTTATCCCGAGACCATCGAGCCCCCGGGAACGTCGAGCACCAGCTCGATGGGCGGAGCCGCCCGAGACACTGCGGACGAGCTAGTGCTCGTCCCTCCCAGCAATGGAGTGCCGGGAACCAGCTTTATGACCTCAGCTGCCCTTCTGCAGCAATGCCAGGCGGATCTTGCCGATGGCGGCCATCGGGTTCAGGCCCTTGGGGCAGACCCAGGTGCAGTTGCCGATGGTGCGGCAGCGGAACAGGCTGAAAGGATCTTCCAGCCG
>JAAYHO010000329.1 GCA_012735335.1 Gammaproteobacteria bacterium | reverse complement strand
CAGGCGCCGAGGTTGTGCGGGTCGGTCACGCCGTCCAGCACCAGCAGCAGCGGCACACCCTCTTTCTTGTCCAGCAGATGGCCGAGCATTTCCTCGGACCACAACTGGCTCGGCGTGACCGCAGCGACAACACCCTGATGCACACCGCCGTCAGCCAGGCGATCCAGCTCATCGGGCATGACCCGCTCGATATCCAGCGCTTCGGATTCGGCCAGCTCCAGCAACGCCTGCATGCGTGCATCCAGCCTGCCGCGCTGCACCTTCAGCTGGCGCACACGCTTGGGCGCTCGCTCCAGCATGGCCTGCACGGCATGCAGGCCATACACGTATTCCTTATCACTCATGTATCACACTCGATCACTTATCGCCGGGCTTGCGCTTGCGCGGACCGGAGGTCTTGCCACCCGGTCGGGACGGGGATTGACGGGTATCCTTGCCACGGCCAGCCGACGGCGCAACAGCAGAGCTCTTGCCCCTGTTGCTGCCACTCCGGCCAGCACCACCCTTACCAACAGCATCTCTGCTGCCCGCGCCACGCTCACCACGAGGCGCCCGCCTCTTGCCACCACGGTCCGCCGCCTCGGCTTTGCGGGCCTCGCTCAGCAGTTTTTCACGCACCGCTCGACTGTTATCCGCGTCCGTTGCCTTTGGCTGATCCGATGCCATCTCGAAGTCGATCTTGCGTTCATCCAGATCAACACGCACCACCTGGATGCGAATCGAGTCACCAAGGCGGAACACCCGCCCTGCCCGCTCACCCACCAGCGTGTGCTGAATCGGATCGAAGTTATAGTAGTCCGCCGGCAAGGCGGTGATATGCACCAGCCCTTCGATGAAAACGTCAGTCAACTCGACAAACAGCCCGAAACTGGTGACAGCGGTTACCAATCCATCGAAATTCTGACCGACACGGTCCTGCATGAACTCGCACTTGAGCCAGCTGACCACATCGCGACTGGCCTCGTCGGCGCGACGCTCATTCTGCGAGCACTGCTCGCCAAGCCGCTCCAGCTCTGCCAGATCATAGGGGTATACTGCCGCCTTGGGCAGCACACCCGCACCGCTGCGCCGCACCAGATCGGTCTTGCGACGTGAGCGAATCACCGATCGAATGGCCCGATGGACCAGCAGATCAGGATAACGCCGGATCGGCGAGGTGAAGTGGGTATAGGCTTCGTAGTTCAGCCCGAAGTGCCCCTCGTTGTTCGGGGTGTACACCGCCTGACTCAAGGAGCGCAGCATAACCGTCTGAATCAACTGCGCGTCAGGACGGTCCTGCACCTTCTGCAATACCGCCGCATAGTCTTCCGGCGTAGGATCACCCTGCTTACGGGTCAGTGACAGCCCCATGGTGCCGAGGAACTGACGCAGACGTTCGACTTTCTCCGGCTTGGGCCCATCATGCACCCGATACATTCCCGGAATGCTGAGCTCTTGCAGGAAGCGCGCGGTGGCCACGTTGGCAGCCAGCATGCACTCCTCGATGATCTTGTGCGCATCATTGCGCACCAGCGGCTGAATCTGGGTGATCTTGCGATTACCACCAAACAGCATGCGCGTTTCGGTGGTCTCAAAATCAATTGCACCACGCCCCTGACGTGCCTTGGCCAGCGCCTTGTACAGGTCATACAGGTGCTTGAGATGCGGCAGAACTTCAGCATACTCGGCACTCAACGCCTTGCCTTCACGACTGCGCGGGTGTTCCAGCATGCTGGAGACCTTGCCGTAGGTAAGACGCGCATGGGAATGGATGACTGCTTCGTAGAATTCGAAATCGGTAAGCTCGCCGGACTTGGAGATGGTCATCTCGCAGACCATGGCCAACCGGTCAACGCCCGGCATCAGTGAGCACAGGCCATTGGAAATGGCCTCTGGCAGCATCGGAATCACTTCACTGGGGAAGTACACCGAGGTGCCGCGCAGCTCGGCCTCTTCATCCAGGGCTGAACCCAGGGGCACGTAATGGGAGACGTCGGCAATCGCCACATACAGCTTCCAGCCACCGGCAAACAGGCGCCAGCCGCTGGCCTTGCGCGGTTCACAGTAGACCGCATCGTCAAAGTCCCGGGCGTCCTCGCCATCGATGGTCACAAGCGGCAGGTGCCGCAGATCGACCCGCTTGGCCTTGTCCTTCTCGACCACGTGATCAGGCAGACGTGCGGCTTCGTCCAGCACTTCCTGGGGCCAGACGCTGGGAATGTCGTAGCTGCGCAGGGCGACTTCGATTTCCACGCCGGGGGCCATATAGTCGCCCACCACTTCGAT
>JAAYHO010000328.1 GCA_012735335.1 Gammaproteobacteria bacterium | reverse complement strand
GGCAATGTGTTGGCTGCTCCTGAGTATGGATTGCCACGTCGCTTCGCGACTCGCAATGACGGATAGTGGCAGCCGGGCTACAGAAGCGGTTGAACACTCTACTCCGTCATTGCGAGCCGAAGGCGCGGCAATCCATGGGGCGATGACTCCGATTCAGGGAGTATGGCTGCGGACCATGGGATATCCCCAAATCCCATACAACATCGCCCTGGCAGGGGAATCAGCTCAGCTGCTTTACCCGCAGCTCATTGGGCATGCTGAAAACGATATTTTCTTCCCGACCATCCAGCTCGGTGACGGTGTCAGCACCGCTGTCACGCAGGTGTTTGAGGACCTGCTGCACCAGTACATCCGGTGCCGAGGCGCCGGCGGTGACGCCGACATTGTTTACCCCTTCCAGCCATTCCGGGCAGATCTCTTCGGCGCCGTCGATCAGGTAAGCCGGTGTACCCATGCGGTCAGAGAGTTCGCGCAGGCGGTTGGAGTTCGAGCTGTTGGGGCTGCCGACGACCAGTACCAGATCACACTCACCAGCCAGCTGTTTGACTGCATCCTGGCGGTTCTGGGTGGCGTAGCAGATATCATCCTTGCGCGGGCCTTCAATCAACGGGAAGTGCTTGCGCAGGGCGTCGATGACCTTGGCCGTGTCGTCCATCGACAAGGTGGTCTGTGTGACAAAGGCCAGGCGGTCGGGGTTTCTGACCTGCAGCCGGGCTACGTCTTCTTCATTCTCGACCAGGTAGATGGTGCCGCCGGTGCTGGTGTCGTACTGGCCCATGGTGCCTTCCACTTCCGGGTGTCCGGCGTGGCCGATCAGTACGCACTCGCGACCGTCGCGACTGTAGCGCAGGACTTCCATATGCACCTTGGTAACCAGTGGGCAGGTGGCATCGAATACCTTGAGGTTGCGCGCCTCGGCTTCGTCCTGCACGGCCCGGGAAACTCCGTGGGCGCTGAAGATGACGATGACGTCGTCGGGTATTTCGTCCAGCTCGTCGACAAATACAGCACCACGGTTGCGCAGATCCTCGACCACGAACTTGTTGTGCACCACTTCATGGCGCACATAGATCGGCGGGCCGAACACTTCCAGCGCGCGATTGACGATTTCGATAGCCCGGTCAACGCCGGCACAGAAGCCGCGTGGATTGGCCAGTTTGATCTGCATGGTTTGCCTCGAATACTGATTCATGGGCGGGAATGACGATTACTGTAACTCAGACCGCCTTCACCGCGATAATTTCCACCTCGAAGGTAATGACCTTGCCCGCCAGCGGATGGTTGAAGTCGATTTCGACGATGCTGTCATGGATGGCTTTGACCACGCCGGGCATTTCGCCGCCGGCGGCATCCTTGAAGATGATCAGCAAGCCGATCTCCAGTTCCATGTCGGTGAAGTTGTCGCGGGACATGGTCTGGATGTTCTGGGTGCTGCCGGGGCCGAAGCCGCGCTCGGGTTCGATCTCGAAGGTGCGCTGGTCACCGGCCTTGAGGCCGAACAGGGACTGCTCGAAGCCGGGCAGCAGGCTGCCGTCGCCGACCTTGAAGGTGGCGGGGGCTTTGCCGGTGGTGCTGTCGACCACGTCGCCGTTGGGCAGTTTCAGGGTGAAGTGCAGAGTGACTTCGGTGTCTTGGGCTATGCGTTGGATGTCGGTCATGTGTTGGGTCTCGTTTTTGCTTGGTGGCGATTTGGCCAGAACATATCCACAATCAACATCGCCGCCCCCACCGTTATCGCACTATCGGCAATATTGAACGCTGGAAAGAACCAGCTCTGCTGCCAGTGCACCAGAATGAAGTCCACCACGTGGCCATGCACGATGCGGTCGTACAGGTTGCCCAGCGCGCCGCCGAGGATCAGCGACAGCGCTACGGCTTCCAGCCATTTATCGCGGCCCAGTCTGGCCAGCCAGACCAGCAGCATGACGCTGACGCCCACGGCGATGGCGATGAAGAACCAGCGTTGCCAGCCTCCGGCATCCGACAGGAAGCTGAAAGCCGCTCCGGTATTGTAGGCCAGGGTGAAGCTGAACAGGCCGTCGATGACCGGCATCTGCTGATACAGGCCCAGGCTCGATTCGGCCAGCCATTTGCTGGCCAGGTCGAGGACGATGACCAGCACACTGAGCCACAGCCAGATCAGGCCGCTGCGGCGCAGATCAGGCATGCTGGCGGACCTCGCCGGGGCCTTCGATGTTGGTTACGCAGCGGCCGCAGATTTCCGGGTGTTCGGCGTGGGTGCCGACGTCCGGCAGGAAGTGCCAGCAACGCACACACTTGCCATGGCCGGATTTGACGATGCTGAGCTTGAGGCCGGCTACGTCGGTATCCACGGCGCCCTCCCCTGCTTCGGCCAGCGGCGCGAGGCGGGCGGCGGAGGTGATCAGTACGAAGCGCAGTTCGTCGCCCAGTTTGTTCAGGGTGGCGCTGAGCTGGTCATCGGCGTACAGGGTGACTTCGGCCTGCAGGTTGCCGCCCAGTACCTTGGCGTTGCGCAGGTTTTCCAGTTCCTTGTTGACGGCGACTTTCACGTCCAGCACCTGAGACCAGAAGGCGCGGTCCAGTTCGCTGTTTTCCGGCAGCGCGGTCAGACCCTCGTACCAGGTATTGAGCATGACCGACTCGTTGCGCTCGCCGGGCAGGTATTGCCAGATCTCCTCGGCGGTGAAGGACAGGATCGGTGCGATCCAGCGTACCAGCGCTTCGGCGATGTGGTACATGGCGGTCTGGCAGGAGCGTCGTGCAGTGCTGTCGGTGCCGGTGGTGTACTGGCGGTCCTTGATGATGTCCAGGTAGAAGCCGCCCAACTCCTGTACGCAGAAGTTGTGCACCTTCTGGTAGACGTTCCAGAACTTGTAGGTGTCGTAGGCTTCGCTGATTTCCTGTTGCAGCAGCAGGGCGCGGTCGACGGCCCAGCGGTCCAGGTCGAGCATCTGCTCGGGGGCCAGGACGTGCTGCGCCGGGTCGAAGCCGTTCAGGTTGGACAGCAGAAAGCGCATGGTATTGCGGATGCGGCGGTAGGCATCGGCGCTGCGCTGGAGGATCTGCTTGGACACCGCCATCTCGCCGGAGTAGTCGGTGGAGGACACCCACAGGCGCAGGATATCGGCACCCAGGCTGTCGTTCACTTCCTGCGGGGCGACCACGTTGCCCAGCGACTTGGACATCTTGCGACCGTTCTCGTCGACCACAAAACCGTGGGTCAGCAGGCCGCGATACGGCGCGTAGCCGTCGATGGCGCAGGCGGTCAGCAAGGAGGAGTGAAACCAGCCACGGTGCTGGTCGGAGCCTTCCAGATACAGGTCGGCGCGCGGGCCTTCTTCGTGGCCCATGGGGTGCGAGCCACGCATGACGTGCCAGTGGGTGGTACCGGAGTCGAACCAGACGTCCAGAGTATCGCTGATCTTGTCGTACTGGCTGGCTTCTTCACCGAGCAGCTCGGCAGGGTCGAGCTTGAACCAGGCTTCGATGCCCTCTTGCTCGACACGCTTGGCGACCTCTTCCATCAGCTCGACGGTGCGCGGGTGCAGTTCGCCGCTTTCCTTATGCAGGAAGAACGGGATCGGCACGCCCCAGTTGCGCTGACGGGAAATACACCAGTCCGGGCGGCCGGCGATCATGCCGTGCAGGCGGGCCTGGCCCCAGCCGGGGACGAACTGGGTCTGTTCAATGGCGTCCAGAGCGCGGGCGCGCAGGGAGCTGCCGTCGCTGACCACCTTGTCCATGCCGACGAACCACTGGGCGGTGGCCCGGTAGATCAGCGGGGTCTTGTGGCGCCAGCAGTGCATGTAGCTGTGTTCGATGACTTCGTGCTTGAGCAGCGCGCCGACTTCGTCGAGCTTGGCGACGATGTTCGGGTTGGCCTTCCAGATGAACTGGCCGCCGAAGAACGGCAGGTCGTTGACGAATACGCCGTGGCTCTGCACCGGGGTGAGGATGTCGTCGTTTTCCATGCCGTAGTGTTTGCAGGTATGGAAGTCGTCCTCACCGTAGGCCGGGGCCGAGTGGACGATGCCGGTACCGGCGCCGGTCTCGACGTAGTCCGCCAGATAGACCGGGGAGAAGCGCTCGTAGAATGGGTGACGGAAGCGGATGTTCTCCAGCGCGGTGCCTTCACAGCGGGCGATGATCTCGCCGCTGACGCCATAGCGTTGCAGGCAGGATTCGACCAGCTCTTCGGCCAGCACCAGCAGCTTGTCACCGGTATCGACCAGCGCGTAGATATATTCGGGGTGGACGTTCAGCGCCTGGTTGGATGGAATGGTCCAGGGGGTGGTGGTCCAGATGACGATGCTGGTGGGCTTGCCCAGATTGCCCTGACCGAAGGCCGCGGC
>JAAYHO010000327.1 GCA_012735335.1 Gammaproteobacteria bacterium | reverse complement strand
GTGGAAGGTCAAGGCTGAGCGCGATCGCATTTATTCGCTGCCGGAAATGACCGAGGCAGACGGCATGGCCGTAGCGGAGCTGGAGACCGAGTTCGCCGAAATGGATGGCTATACAGCCGAGTCCCGCGCCGGTGAGCTGCTGCTCGGGCTGGGCATTCCTCTGGAACAGCACTTCGGCCCGATGAGCGAAGTGGCCCCCGGCTGGAAGCTGCGGGTATTGCTGGCCCAGGCGCTGTTTTCCGATCCGGATGTGCTGCTGCTCGACGAGCCGACCAACCACCTGGATATCCATACCATCCGCTGGCTGGAAGACATTCTGAAGACCCGCAACAGCACCATGGTCATCATTTCCCACGACCGCCACTTCCTCAACAGTGTGTGCACGCACATGGCGGACCTGGATTACGGCGAACTGCGCCTGTTCCCCGGCAACTACGACGAGTACATGACCGCCGCCACCCAGGCCCGGGAGCGTCTGCTCTCGGACAACGCCAAGAAGAAAGCGCAGATTGCCGAACTGCAGCAGTTCGTCAGCCGCTTCTCGGCCAATGCCTCCAAGGCCAAACAGGCCACCAGCCGCGCCCGGCAGATCGACAAGATCCAGCTCGATGAGGTCAAACCCTCCAGCCGGGTCAGCCCCTTCATCCGCTTCGATCAGCACAAGAAGCTGCACCGTCAGGCGGTGACGCTGGAAAAGGTCAGTCAGGGCTATGACGGCGAGGCGCTGTTCCGCAATCTGAGCCTGCAGATCGAAGCGGGCGAGCGGGTGGCGATCATCGGTCCCAACGGTATCGGCAAGACCACCCTGCTGCGCACCCTGGTTGGCGAGATGCCAGCCATGGCCGGGGAAGTGAAATGGGCGGAAAGTGCCGATATCGGCTACTTCGCCCAGGATCACGCCGATGACTTCAAGGATGACTGGACGCTGTTCGAGTGGATGGCCCAGTGGACCCAGGGCGGCGAACAGGTAGTGCGCGGCACCCTTGGCCGCATGCTGTTTTCCAACGACGAGATCCAGAAGTCGGTGAAGGTGATTTCCGGCGGTGAGCAGGGCCGCATGCTGTTCGGCAAGCTGATCCTGCAGCGGGCCAACGTGATGGTCATGGACGAGCCGACCAACCACCTGGACATGGAATCCATCGAGGCGCTGAACCTGGCGCTGGAGAACTATCCGGGCACGCTGATCTTCGTCAGCCACGACCGGGAGTTTGTCAGCTCGCTGGCGACCCGGATCATCGAGCTGTCCGCCGATGGGGTGACCGACTTCAGCGGCAGTTACGACGACTACCTGCGCAGCCTGGGTGTACCGGCCTGAGTCGTCAGCGGCTCAGAGCAACCCCGGCGCCAGCCACTGCCAGATAAAGCGCCCGTCCAATACCAGCCGGTCCAGCCAGACCAGCTGGTGCAGGCCGATGATCAGCCACAGAACCAGCAGATAGCTGGTCTTGCGGGTCTTGTGCCGGAACAGCTGTTGCGCAATCAGCGTACCTGGCCAGCCGCCCAGCAGTTCGACTGCGTGCAGGGTATTTTCCGGTATCCGCCGCCGATCCTGACGGGCATTGCGCTTGTCGATCCAGAACAGCAGCACACTGAGCAGGCTGGTCAGCAGGTAGACCGGCACCACCAGCAGAACCCCCAGCTTCAGCAGTTGCCAGCTGCCAACCAGCAGCGGCGTCAGCAAGACTGCCAGCACCGACAGTTTGAAACGCACATCCAGGATGCGCGGGAAGCGTTGCTGTTGCATCAGGCTCTCCGGAGTCACGGCAGACAAACGGCTATTGTGCGGTAAACCGCGCCGGGCCGACAGCTGCACAATGACTCGGGAGCAGGGAAGCCCGACTTACTTGACCAGCGTACCTGTGGTCTGCAGGTAGACCTGGCCTTTTTCCTTCACCACCTCGGGCTTGTTGGTTTCCGAGGCGATGTGCACTTCTTCCAGTACCTCGGCGGTCTCTTCCAGTTCTGCCTGAATCTTCTGCAGGGCATTTTCCAGGGTGTAGGTGATCATGTGCACTTCGTGCAGCTCCTTGGCACCCAGCTCATCCTTGGCCAGCAGGGCTTCGAGCTTGCTGTTGTATTCGCTCATGTTGGTCACGGCCTGCTGCAAGGTATCTGCGGGTTCACCCTTGGCGTGAGCGGGACGGTCACTGTCAGCCCAGCCCATGGCGCTCAAGCTGAGGGCAACAATACCTGCAAAGAGTCGAAACGAATTCGGCATATCTGATCCTCCTGGATAGGCCCGAAATGGGCTCCGGAAACAATATCACTAGTGATAATCACTCGCAATTGAGATTCGCGAGCAATGACATGAAATTGCAGTCCTCCCGTCATCAACTGGTCACTCTCCGTTTTGCATGATGATGAAACCCATCACATCAGGTTCAGGAGACAGAACATGGCTTTCGTTCCAGACGTTGCAGGTGAATCGGTAAGGAGCGCGCGCCAGGAGCAGCGCCGTCAGCAGGACAAGAAACGCATGGCCTACCGCCGGGCGATAGAAGATTATCGTGAGGAGCAGGCGCTCCGGGCACAAGTGGGGGATTTCCCGGAGGCCATGCTGGCCAGACGCACGGGGCTGTCCCGCCCGTTTCTCTGATCCGGGCCGCCTAACGGGTGGCAGCAGCCAGACGCCAGAGCCGGGCGATATCCGTCGCACGGGATTGCAGCTGCTGCTCGGCATCCGCCATCGCCCGGTCCAGGCTGATGGGGCCGGGCGTCAGACTGAAGGCGGCTTCGATACCGGCTTCGTACACCTGTTGATAACCTTCGCCCAGACTGCCGGCGAGGGCGATGACCGGCACACCAGCAGCGCTGGCTACTCGCGCCACACCTACCGGGGTCTTGCCATGCAGACTCTGACCATCCAGACGCCCTTCACCGGTGATCACCAGATCGGCGCCCTGCATCGCATCCGCCAGCCCGGACAGCTCAGCGACCAATTCGATGCCCGGCCGGAAACTCGCTCCCAGCACCGCGCGTGCAGCAAAGCCCAGCCCGCCGGCTGCACCCACCCCGGGTACGTCACGGTAGTCCTCATCAAGGGCAGCAGCCATAACATCGGCAAAATGCCCCAGCGCCCGGTCCAGTTGCTGCACCTGTTCAGGGGAAGCGCCTTTCTGTGGGCCGAATACATGGGAAGCCCCGCGGGGACCGCACAGCGGGTTATCCACATCCGCCGCGACCAGTATTTCCACCTGCGCCAGGCGCGAATCAAGCCCATCCAGATCAATACTCTGCAGGTCAGCCAGCGCAGCGCCACCCGCCGCCAGGGCATGCCCTTCAGCATCCAGCAGACGAACACCCAATGCCTGCAGTAACCCGGCACCACCATCATTGGTGGCACTGCCGCCGATACCGAGGATGATCCGGCTGGCTCCGGCATCCAGCGCGGCCAATATCAGCTCGCCTGTGCCCTTGGTGGTGGTAAGGCGTGCATCCCGCTGCTCCGGCGCGACCCAGTGCAGACCGCTGGCCGCAGCCATCTCAATCACTGCCTGGCCATCCTCCAGCCAGCCCCAATGCGCCTGCACCGGCTGGCCCAGCGGGCCGCAGACCGTCAGTTCATGGCGCTGCCCACCAGTAGCCGCCAGTACCGCATCCACCGTACCTTCACCACCATCGGCCATCGGGCAGAGCTGGATATCCGCATCCGGATACACGTTCTGCCAGCCGCGGGCAATGGCACTGGCGACAGCCGGAGCGCTGAGACTCTCCTTGAACGAATCAGGGGCTATAACCAGCTTCATCACAGCAACACCAGGCTCAATAGCCAGACAGTGATGATCCCGACAATCCCCTGTATCAAGGTGGCCATGGTCTGCGCCTGATAGGCGGTGACCACTTTCATCCGACTGAACTGAGTCACTACCCAGAAGAAACTGTCATTGGCATGGGAAACCGTCATCGCTCCGGCGCCAATGGCCATGACGGTGAGTACCCGGCCCATTTCACTGTCCAGCCCCAGCTGTCCCAGCATGGGCGCGACCATGGCCGAGGTGGTGACCAGCGATACCGTGGAAGAACCCTGCGCGGTCTTCAGTGCAGCGGCCACCAGGAAGGGCATGAACAACCCGATCCCCAGGGCAGACAGGGTCTCGCCCAGATAATCCCCGAGCGGGGTGACCGTCAACACCGCACCAAAAGCCCCGCCGGCACCGGTAATCAGCAGGATGGGCGCCGAGGCAACAATGCCTTCGGCTATGCGGTCATGAAACTCCTGAAGCTTGTTGTCCGATTTGAGCAGGGTGCAGGCCAGCGCCAAACCCACGGCCAACGCAAAGACCGGCTGTCCGAGGAAGGCAACCAGGGTATACAGGCCACCTTCGCCCAGCGGGCGGGCCGGCAGGGCGGCCACGGTACCCAGACAGATCAGCAAGATGGGCACGAAGATCGGCGCAAAGGCCTTGGCGGGACCGGGCAGCTCACCGTAACTGTCGCGCATGGTCTGGAAGCTGTCGGCATCCATCAGCGGTGCACCATCATCCTCCAGCTCGATATCCTTGCCAATGAAACGGTTGGCCCAAAACAGGCCAGCCATCGCCGTGACAAACGCCACCACCAGACCGACCAGGATCACCAACCCCAGGTTGGACTCCAGCCCCAGATTACCGGCCGCGGCAATCGGACCGGGGGTTGGCGGTACGAAAGTATGCGTGGCGTACAAGCCGGTGGCCAGTGCCACACTCATCGCCACAACCGACACCTTCATCCGTGCCGCGAGGGCATTTTTCAGCGAGTTGAGAATCACATAACCGGAGTCGCAGAACACCGGGATCGATACCAGATAACCGATGATCGACACAGTCAGGGTCGGGAAACGCTCCCCGAGCAGGCGGATAACCGTTTCCGCCATGGTAATGGCCGCACCGCTGCGCTCCAGGATCACCCCGATGATGGTACCGAAGGCGATCACGATGCCGATCCCACCGAGAATCCCGCCGAAGCCACGGGCGATGTGGCCGCCGATCTCCAGTGTCGGCAATTGGTAGGCAAAGCCGGCAATTAACGCAGCGGCGAGCAACGCCAGGAAGGGATGTAACTTCAGCTTGGTTGTTGCCACGACGATGAAGGCAATCAGGGCAAACAGAATCAGAACCAGACCCATTATCGTGCTTCCTGTGCAGGGAATTGGTAAGTGCCCATCGGGGGCGCAGCCTCCATTCAAGCACAATCAGCAAAAAAGCGTTAGCAAGGCTCTGGAATCAGCGTCTGATGACCTAGCCGAAGGGCGCTGCCAGCTGCTTGATCGCACTGCGTTCTTCGCGCAGAAAGCCCAGAAAGGCCTCCGC
>JAAYHO010000326.1 GCA_012735335.1 Gammaproteobacteria bacterium | reverse complement strand
TGCGACGACACCAACTCGGGTAATATTGAGCGTGGTATTTGTTCGTTACCCTATGTGCGCCAGTCCGACGGCGAGGTGGTGTATTTTCCCTCCAACCTGATCGAGAACCTGTTCCTCAGCAACGGCATGAGCGCCGGCAACACCCTGGCCGAAGCGCAGGTGCAGTGCCTGTCGGAAATCTTCGAGCGCGCGATCAAACGCGAGATTCTGGAAGGCGAGCTGGCCCTGCCGGACGTGCCGCAGGAGGTGCTGGCCCGCTACCCCGGCATCCTTGCCGGGATTCAGGCGCTGGAGGAGCAGGGCTTTCCGGTGCTGGTCAAGGATGCCTCGCTGGGTGGGCAGTTCCCGGTGATGTGCGTGACTCTGATGAACCCGCGCACCGGCGGGGTGTTTGCTTCCTTCGGTGCGCACCCGAACTTCGAGGTGGCGCTGGAGCGCAGTCTGACCGAGCTGCTGCAGGGCCGCAGCTTCGAGGGGCTGAATGATCTGGCGCGGCCGACCTTCGAGAGTCATGCGGTGACTGAGCCGAACAACTATGTGGAGCACTTCATCGACTCCAGCGGCGTGGTGTCCTGGCGCTTCTTCAGTGCCCGCGCCGATCACGAGTTCGTCGATTGGGACTTTACCGGCGGCGGCAGTTACAGCAACGCCGAGGAGGCGGAGATGCTGTTCGGCATCCTGCACGAGATGGGCAGGGAGGTGTACATGGCGGTGTACCAGCACCTGGGTGCTACCGCCTGCCGGATTCTGGTGCCGGGCTATTCCGAGGTGTATCCGGTCGATGACCTGATCTGGGACAACACCAACAAGGCGCTGTACTTCCGCGAGGATATCCTCAACCTGCACCGGCTGGATGATGAGCAGCTGGAGGCGCTGGTCGAGCGGCTGGAAGAAAGCGAGCTGGATAACTACACCGATATCACCACCCTGATCGGAGTCGAGTTCGACGACAACACCGTCTGGGGGCAGCTGACCATTCTTGAGCTCAAGCTGCTGATCTATCTGGCCCTGAACCGGCAGGAGGAGGCGCTGGAGCTGGTCGAGGAGTTCCTGCAGTACAACGACAATACGGTCGATCGCGGGCTGTTCTATCAGGCCATGGCGGCGGTGTTGGAGGTGTGTCTGGATGATGAGCTGGAGCTGGACGACTTCGAGCCCAACTTCCGCCGCATGTTCGGTGACGAGCGCATGGATGCGGTGATCGGCTCGGTCACGGGCAGTGTGCGCTTCCATGGTCTGACGCCCACCAGCATGCAGCTGGAGGGGCTGGACAAGCACCAGCGCATGCTCGACAGCCTGAAGAAACTCCATGCTGCACGGGCCAGAGCGGCAGGGCGGGCTTGAATGGCTGATGGCTAAGAGCTACTTTTAACCAAAAGAGGGCAGGCCATGAATACTTTGGGGAAAAAGCTTTGATGAGTGATAGCGGTATCATCGGTGATCAGGGCTTTATCGCCCTGGTCAACCAGTTGCCTATTGCCTGTATTCTCACCTGCATTCGCAACAATACCGTCATGGCGGTCAATCCGGCGTTCGAGCAACTGCTGGGTTGGCCCGGCGAGCGGCTGGTCAATCACACCATAGAGCAACTGCCGATCTGGCTGTCAGCGGAGCAGCGTGCCGAGTTCTTCCGCGAGCTGACCCGAACGGGCAGCCTCAATCAGTCGGAAACCTGCTTCCAGTGCGAGAACGGCAGGGTCAAGCACTGCCTGGTGTATGTCGAGCAGATCATGGTCGGCGATGAGGCCTGTCGGCTCGGGCTGCTGCACGATATATCCGACCGCATCCGCGCCGAGGAGGCGCTCAAGCGCAGTGAAGCCAAGTTCACTGCGCTGTTCATGGACTCACCTGAGCCTTACATCCTGTTCGACAAGGGCAGCGCGGCCATTTCCCAGATCAACCGGCGCTTCACCGAGGTGTTTGGTTATGCTCTGGAGGAGGTTATCGGCAAGACGGCGGTGGAGATCGGCCTGTGGCGCTATCCGGAGAAGCGCCCGCCGGTGATCACCCGGCTGGTCCGCGAGCGCTGCCTGCGTGATGAGCCGGTGGATTTCGTTACCCGGGACGGGCGCATCCTCAACTGCGAGGTGTCGAGTAATTTCATCCAGGTAGGCAAGGATCGCAGCACCCTGTCCTGCTTCAAGGACGTGACCGCGCAGGTCACCATCGAGGGGCGCATCAAGCATCAGGCCTATCATGATGCTCTCACCGACCTGCCCAACCGGCTGCTGCTGCATGACCGCCTGCAACAGCATCTGGCGCTGGGTGAGCGGCACGGTCTGGCCTTTGCCGTGCTGTTCTTCGACCTGGATCACTTCAAGCGCATCAACGACTCCCTCGGCCATGGCCTGGGCGATGCGGTGCTGCGGGAGGTCAGCCGGCGACTCTGTACCGGGGTGCGCAAGACGGATACCGTTGCCCGGCTGGGCGGTGACGAGTTTGTCGTGCTGCTTACCGGCCTGACCGGTGACCTGGCGCAGATGGTCGAGCACACCAGAGTGCAGGCCCAGGAGCTGCTGGAAGCACTCGCAGCACCCATGCATATGGAAGGGCACAGCCTGCAGCTCAATTGCAGCATCGGCATTGCCTTGTCCGGGGAGCACGGCAGCACCCCGGAGGATCTGCTCAAGCACGCCGATACTGCCCTGCATGGGGTCA
>JAAYHO010000325.1 GCA_012735335.1 Gammaproteobacteria bacterium | reverse complement strand
ATTCAGTATGTGGTAGAGGAAGCGCTGGCGGCCGGGATCAATGAGATTGTGCTGGTGACGCATTCGAGCAAGAAGGCCATCGAGGATCACTTTGATGTGAACTATGAGCTGGAGGCGGAGCTGGAGCGGCGCGGCAAGCATGAGTTGCTGCAGGTGCTGCGTGATATTGCGCCGCCGCAGCTGAAGGTGACGGCGGTGCGCCAGGGCCGCGCTCTGGGCCTGGGCCATGCGGTGTACTGCGCGAAGCCGGTGGTGGGTAATGAGCCCTTTGCGGTGCTGCTGCCGGATGTGCTGGTGGAGCAGCGCGCTGCGGACAATGACCTGAAGCTGATGACCCAGCGCTTTGTCGAGACCGGCGGGCATGCGCAGATCATGGTTGAGCCGGTGCCCGAGGAGCTGGTCAGCCAGTACGGTGTGGTGGATGTGAACGGTGTGGACCTGCAGTCCGGTGAGCATGCGCTGATGAGCCGGATGGTGGAGAAGCCGCCGCGTGAGGAGGCTCCTTCGAACCTGGCGGTGGTCGGTCGTTATGTGCTGCCAGCCCGGATCTTCGAGTTGCTGGAGACTACCCAGCCTGGTGCCGGTGGTGAGATTCAGCTGACCGATGCGATTGCCGAGCTGATGCGGGGCGAGGGCGTGGAAGCCTGGCATATTTCTGCCCGCTCCCACGATTGTGGCAGCAAGCTGGGCTACCTGGAGGCGACCATTGCCTATGGGGTGGAGCATCCGCAACTGGGCGCGGACTTCCGGGCGATGCTGGCGCGTTATCAAGGCTGAGGAACTGGCCCATGTTTATTGATGTGTATGGCGATACGCTGTGCGCGATGGTGAGTGCGGCGGCGCTGGCCTCGACTGGGCACGAGGTGGTGCTGCACGTGTCCGAGCACGGGGTGGCCAACAGCCTGAATGGCGATTCCTTCACTCTGCGCGAGCCGGGGCTGGCGGATCTGATGGCCGAGCAGAAGCGGGCGGGGCGTCTGTCGCTGGCTGGGCTGGATGAACTGCCGGGTGAGCGCTGCACCGTGCTGTGGCTGGCACTGTCGCCGGATGGACTGGAGCAGGCGCATAGGCTGCTCGGCTCGCTGCCGGGGACTATCGACGCGCAGTTTCTGGTGGTTAACCAGTCGACCTTTCCGGTCGGCAGCACTGAAGCACTGCAGCAGACGCTGTGGAACCGCCCCGGTACTGATGCGCAACATGGCGCGGTGGTGAGCATTCCCGATCTGTTGACCGAGGGCGCGGCGCTGAGTGGTTTTATCCGTGCCGAGCATTGGCTGGTGGGGGCGGATCTGCCCTGGGCGATAGGTCTGGTCGGCGAGATTCTGCGGCCCTTCAACCGCCGCCGCGATGCCATCATGCAGATGCGCCCGCGTGAGGCGGAGTTCACCAAGCTGGCGATCAACGGCATGCTGGCGACCCGTCTGAGCTTCATGAATGACATGGCTAATCTGGCCGACAGTCTGGATGTGGACATCGAGCGGGTGCGCCAGGGTATGGGCGCGGATGGTCGGATCGGTGAGGCCTATCTGTATCCAGGCTGCGGTTTCGGCGGCCTGAGCTTCTCCCGCGACGTGATGAGCCTGGCCAGCACCCTGCAGCACAGCGGTCTGCAGGCGCAGTTGATCGAGGAGGTATTGCAGATCAACGAGCGGCAGAAGGAGTCGCTGTTCCGCAAGCTGTGGCAGCACTACGACAACCAGCTGACCGGCCGCAAGGTGGCCATCTGGGGTGCGGCCTTCAAACCCGAATCCTCCCGCATCGACAACGCCCCGGCACTCAAGCTGATCACCGCGCTCTGGGCCCAGGGCGTCGAAGTCCACGTCCACGACCCCCGTGCGCTGCCGGCACTGCAGGAATGGGCGGGCGAGCGCGACGATCTGATCCTGCATGATGATCCGTACGAAGCGGCGGCAGGCGCGGATGCGCTGATGCTGGTGACTGAGTGGAAGTCCTACTGGAGCCCCGACTTCAAACGGCTGCATGCGGAGATGAAAGAGCCGCTGCTGCTGGATGGGCGCAACGTATGGGACCCGGCCTTTGTGAAGGGGAGCGGGTTTGTGTATTACGGGATTGGGCGGCGCTAAAGCCCCTTCGCCCCGAGGGCGGGGCTCCCACAAGGGTGAAGGGGGCTCCCACAAGGGTGGGGGCACGCTCTGGTTTTTGTAGGAGCGTCGCCCCCGGCGCGAAGGCGTGCCCGGCACGCCCTTGGGGGTTACCAAGTTTATCTGGAGAATAATCTATGTGGCGCGTTCTAGCGGACCATGCCGATAGCATCAAGGATACGCATCTGGCCCAGCTGTT
>JAAYHO010000324.1 GCA_012735335.1 Gammaproteobacteria bacterium | reverse complement strand
GTGCAGGCGGTTCTCGGCCTGATCCCAGATCACGCTGCGGGGGTCATCCATCAGCTCGGCGGAGACCTCTTCGCCACGGTGGGCGGGCAGGCAGTGCATGAAGATCACCGACTCATCGGCCAGATCCAGCAACTGGGGGGTAACCTGATAGGGTGCAAACACAGCCATACGCTGTTCGGCCTCCTGCTCCTGACCCATGGAGGCCCACACGTCGGTGCAGACCAGATGGGCGTCGGCCATGGCCGCACGCGGGTCGCGAACGATGCTCACCCGCTCACCGGCGGCGTCGAGCCAGGCCTGATCCGGGTCGTAGCCTTCCGGGCAGGCGATACGCAGCTGGAAGTCGAACTGCATGGCGGCCTGGATATAGCTGTTGCACATGTTGTTGCCATCACCGACCCAGACCACGGTCTTGCCCTTGATGCTGCCACGGTGCTCCAGATAGGTCTGCATGTCCGCCAGCAACTGGCAGGGGTGCAGATCATCACTCAGGCCGTTGATCACCGGCACCTGGGAGTAGGCGGCAAAGGTTTCCACACTGCTGTGGGCGAAGGTGCGGATCATGATCGCATCGCACATGCGCGACAGCACCCGGGCACTGTCTTCCACCGGCTCGCCACGGCCCAGCTGGGTGTCGCGGGGCGACAGGAAGATCGCCTGACCGCCGAGCTGGATCATGCCTGCCTCGAAGGATACCCGGGTACGGGTCGAAGCCTTCTCGAAAATCATGCCCAGTACGCGATTCTTCAAGGGTTCATAGACCACTCCCTGACGGTGCAGGTCCTTCAGCTCGATACCACGCTTGAGCAAGCTGGCCAGCTCTGCCTGGGAACAATCCATCAACGAAAGAAAATGCCGTACTGTCATCGTGTGTTACCTGGTTGCGATCGGCTGGCGATCGGGAATGGCGACCCTTACCGCAGCCGTTGGCTCGGTACAAGCCATACCTTGAAAAGAGAGAAGCGGGCATCTTATAGGTAAAATCCGCCGCAAGGCAAATGGCCGGGCGCGACCATCGCGCAGATGGGCAGGGCGGGCCGCTTTGCGGTACACTGGACGGCGTTATTCTGGCCACCAATCGCCATAGAGGATTCCCATGAGCACTACTATCGACACCATCAAGGATCAGCTCGCCAGCCATCCGATTCTCATCTACATGAAGGGCGCGCCCAACGCTCCCCAGTGCGGCTTCTCCGCCCGGGCGGTGCAGGCTCTGATGGGCTGTGGCCAGAAATTCGCTTATGTGGATATTCTGCAGAACCCGGATATCCGCTCCGAGCTGCCCAAATACGCCAACTGGCCGACCTTCCCCCAGCTGTGGGTCAAGGGTGAGCTGGTCGGTGGCAGTGACATCATTCTGGAACTGGCCGAGTCCGGTGAGTTGCAGACCATGCTGGAAGCGGCAGCGCAGGAGTAACACCGCTCATTTTTTGAGCTAAGTGTCGGGCGGCAAAAAGATTTTTGCATTTTCCTCTTGTGTAAAAGCAACGGTTATGTAAAATGCCGCCTCACCAATACGGAGCGTAGCGCAGCCTGGTAGCGCGTCTCGTTCGGGACGAGAAGGTCGCTGGTTCGATTCCAGTCGCTCCGACCAAATACCCAAAGCCCTGACCATTGTGTCAGGGCTTTGTCGTTTCCGGGGGCCAGTTGCTATCGGCTATCCTGCAGTCGCTGCTATGATTGCCCTCTCCCTGCGGCTGGACGAAACAACACGTCATGATCAATACCAATCTGGAAAACAAGAGCTTCCTGCTGTTGCTGGCTCTGGTGTCGGTGGCCTTCGTGGCTATCCTGTTGCCCTTCTACGGTGCGGTATTCTGGGGCACCATTCTGGCGATCATCTTCCAACCGGTGCAGCGGCGCTTCGAAACGCGTCTGAATCAGCGCCGCGGCTGGGCTGCTGCGGTTACCCTGATCATCATCCTGCTGATCGTCATCCTGCCGATGAGCCTGCTGGCCGGTGCGCTGGTGCAGGAGGGGGCGAATATCTACGAGCGCCTGAGCAGCGGCAGCATGGATTTCGGCGGCTATGTACAGCAAGTGGTCAACGCCTTGCCGAGTTTTGCCCGGGAGCTGCTTGAGCGCTTCGGCCTGACCGACCTGGCCGGGGTGCAGGAGCGGGTTTCCCAGTTCGCCATGACCGGCAGTCAGTATCTGGCGACCAAGGCCTTCAGCATCGGCCAGAACACCTTCCAGTTCCTGATCAGCTTCGCCATCATGCTGTATCTTTTGTTCTTCCTGCTGCGCGATGGTCGTCAGGTGGCGGCGGCGGTGCGCCGGGCCATTCCGCTGGGGGAGATCTACAAGCAGCACCTGCTGAGCAAGTTCACCACCGTGGTCAAGGCCACGGTCAAGGGCAATATCGCCGTGGCGGCCATTCAGGGCGCGCTGGGTGGCTTCATCTTCTGGGTGCTGGATCTGCAGGGTGCGGTGCTCTGGGGCGTACTGATGGCGGTGCTGTCGCTGCTGCCAGCGGTGGGTGCCAGTTTGATCTGGGGGCCGGTGGCAATCTACTTCCTGGCCACCGGGGCCATCTGGCAGGCTGCGGTACTGACCGCCTTCGGCGCCATCGTGATCGGCCTGGCGGACAACGTGCTGCGCCCGATCCTGGTGGGCAAGGACACCAAGCTGCCGGACTACGTGATCCTCATCTCCACCCTCGGCGGCCTGGCCCTGTTCGGCCTCAACGGCTTCGTCATCGGCCCCCTGATCGCCGCGCTGTTCATGGCCGCCTGGAGCCTCTACGCCGAAGCGCGGGAAGAACATGAAGTAGTCGCCGTACCCGCCGAGGAAGTCTCGCCGGAGCAGATGGCGGTGATCGAGGAAGAGCTGCAAACGGAAGGGCCGGGAGGGGAGTCCGACAAGGTCTGAAGGTCGTTCCCTGGGAACGCGGGGCACCCCTGGGAACGTCGAGCACCAGCTCGATGAGCGGAGTCAGCCCCTTACACCGCATTCCCCGCCAGTCCCCGGACGAGCTGGTACTCGTCCCTCCCAGGTCGAGTTCCATCTCGACACAGCGTGCTCGCTGTAACCTCCAGTTGCCGGGATGGAACCCGGCACTCCGTCAGGCGCGTACCCGCTTTACTGCATCCTGCCACCCGGCATACAGCTGCTCCCGCCGCTGCTCGGGCATGACTGGGCTGAAGCGGTGTTCGCAGTCCCAGTGCCGGGCTATGTCTTCCAGGCTGTTGAACAACCCCTGCTGCAAACCGGCCAGACAGGCCACGCCCAGGGCGGTGGTCTCGGTCACCTGCGGGCGTTCGACCTGCACGCCGAGGGTATTGGCCAGCGCCTGCACCATCCACTTGTTCACCACCATGCCACCGTCCACCCGCAGTGAGGTGATGGGCATGTCGCCGTCGGCCTGCATGGCTTCGAGCAGGTCGCGGGTCTGGAAGCAGACTGATTGCAGGCCGGCGGTAACGATCTCGGCGATGCCGGTGTCCCGGGTCAGGCCCATGATCGCGCCCCGGGCCAGCGGGTCCCAGTAGGGGGCACCCAGGCCGGTAAAGGCCGGCACCAGATACACCCCGCTCTGGTCGCCTACCTGTTCAGCCAGCGCCTCGGTTTCATCAGCGTGCCTGATCAGCTTGAGCCCGTCGCGCAGCCACTGGATAGCCGCACCGGCAACAAAGATGCTGCCTTCCAGCGCGTAGGTGGCCTGGCCATCGAGCCGGTAGGCAAGGGTGGTCAGCAGTCGGTGGGCGGAGCGCACCGGGGTGTGGCCGGTATTCATCACCATGAAGCAGCCGGTGCCATAGGTGCTCTTGACGCTGCCCGGGGCAAAGCAGGCCTGGCCGACCAGCGCCGCCTGCTGATCGCCGGCCATGGCGCTGATCGGGATGCTGGCGCCGAACAGGGCAGGGTCGGTATGGCCGAACTCGGCGGTATTATCCAGCACCTCGGGGAGCAGGCCGGGCGGGATATCCAGCAGCGCCAGCAGCTCCGGATCCCACTGCTGGGTGTGGATATTGAACAGCAACGTGCGTGAGGCGTTGGTGGCATCGGTACGGTGTACCTTGCCGCCGGTCAGGCGCCACAGCAGAAAGCTGTCCACCGTGCCAAAGCGCAGCTGGCCCTGTTCGGCCCGCTGCCGGGCTCCGGGAACCTCGTCCAGCAGCCAGCGCAGCTTGGTGGCGGAAAAGTACGGATCGATCAGCAGTCCGGTGCGCTCGCTGATCAGTTGTTCATGCCCGGCGGCCTGCAACCGGTCGCAGAAGGCCGCGGTGCGCCGGTCCTGCCAGACAATGGCCGGATACACCGCCTCGCCGGTTTCGGCATCCCACAGCAGGGTGGTTTCCCGCTGGTTGGTGATGCCGATGGCGCAGATATCGGCGGCGCTCAGCTCGGCCCTGTGCAGCGCCTCGCGCACTACATCCAGTACGCTCTGCCAGAGTTCCTCGGGGTCATGTTCCACCCAGCCGTCCTGCGGGAAGTGCTGGGCAAACTCCTGCTGCGCCACACTTACCGGTCGGCACTGGGCATCGAAGATCATCGCCCGGCTGCTTGTGGTGCCCTGATCGATCGCAAGAAGATATTCCGCCATGGCTGGGGCTCCTGTGGCTCAGTCCGGTCGGCCGATCGGGGCGAAGCTGGCGCGGGTCTGGCTGGCCAGATCATCCGCTGCCAGCGCCACCTCCAGACCGCGCCGACCGGCGCTGATATGGATCTGCGGCCACTGCCGCGCGCTATCGTCGATAAAGGTGCGCAGCGCCTTCTTCTGCCCCAGCGGACTGATACCGCCGACCAGATAGCCGGTGCTGCGCTGGGCTGCCGCCGGGTCGGCCATGCTCACCTTTCTGACCCCCGCGGCCTTGGCCAGCAACTTGAGATCCAGCTGACCGTTGACCGGCACCACGGCTACCAGCAGTTCGCCGGTTTCCGTGCTGGCCAGCAGGGTCTTGAACACCTGGGCCGGATTCAGCCCGAGTTTGTTGGCGGCCTCGCCGCCATAGGATTCGGCCCGGGGATCATGCTCATAGCGGTGCAGGCTGTAGCTGATGCGGGCCTTGTCGAGTGCTTTGGTTGCTGGGGTCATGGTCGGCTCAGTCGGCGATCTTCACTACTACCTTGCCGAAATTCTGCCCCTCCAGCAGACCGATCAGGCCCTGGGGCGCATTTTCCAGACCGTCGATCCGGTGCTCCCTGACCTTTACCTTGCCCTCGGCCACCCAGGGCGTCATTTCCGCGAGAAACTCGGGGAAGTGCGGGCCGTAGTTGTCGAAGATGATAAAGGCCTGCATGCGGATACGCTGGCTCAGCAGCAGACGCATCAGTTGCGGCAGACGGTCCGGGCCGGGCGGCAGCTCGGTGGCGTTGTATTGGGCAATCAGGCCACATACCGGCACCCGGGAGTGCGGATTGAGCAGCGGCATCACCGCATCGAACACCTTGCCACCGACGTTTTCGAAGTAGACGTCGATGCCCTGCGGGCAGGCATTGGCCAGGTCCTCCGCCAGGCTGTCCAGCTTGTGATCCAGACACGCATCAAAACCCAGCTCATCCACTGCGTAGGCGCATTTCTCCGGCCCACCGGCAATCCCCACCACCCGGCAGCCCTTGAGCTTGGCGACCTGGCCGACCACACTGCCGACCGGGCCGGTGGCAGCCGCCACCACCACGGTTTCGCCAGGCTTGGGCTGGCCGATATCCAGCAGGCCCATATAGCCGGTAAAGCCGGGCATGCCCAGCACGCCGAGGGCCTGGGAGGGCTCGGCCATGTTCGGATCGAGCCTGAACACCATGCTGCCGTCGGACAGGCTGTAATCCTGCCAGCCGGCGGTGTAGCACATCACCAGGTCACCGGCCTGGTAACCCTCCAGATTGGACTCCACCACCCAGGCAACGGTACCGCAGGGCATGACCCCGTCCACCGGCACCGGGTCGGCATAGGACTTGGCGTCGCTCATGCGCCCGCGCATGTAGGGGTCCAGCGACATCCAGATATTGCGCAGCAGCATCTGCCCCGGCCCGGGGGTGGGAACCGGTGACTCGACCAGCTTGAAGTCGCTGGGCTGCGGGGCGCCCACCGGGCGGGAGGCGAGCAGAATCTGGCGGTTGATGTCTGGACGTTGCGGCATGGAAGACTCCGAATGGGGAACATGACTGATCAATGGACTTTAGCATGCAGAGTGGGGCTGACCGGGTCAACCGCACTGCGCCGGGCTGATGAGGGATCATCAGTGGATGGTCGTTGCGCTGGAAACGGCGTAGGCTGGGCAGCGAGCGCGAATCAAGGATAACAACAAGATGATCGAAGCTGCCGTATCACCAACCGAGATGCTGGATGAGCCCGCGCTGCTGGCTCAGCGTCACCGGTTGGGACGTTTGCGTTTCACTGCCCAGTCGGAGCAGGACTTCAAGGCTTACATGCACCGCAAGATGCGCGGTCGGGTGTGGCCGGTGGCCCTGTCCAGCGTGGGCTTCATGCTGCTGTTCTTCTGGGTTGACTACCGTTATCTGCCGCCCGAGCTGAACCAGATCACCATCCCGCTGCGGGTGGCGGTCTTGCTGCTGGTGGCGTTTTCCCTGTGGTTTGCCAACCGCCCCTCCCAGACCAGACCGCTGCTGGCCTTCAATGTGTCTACCCTGGCCTATGTTGCCGTGGGGCTGGCGGTGGCGGCGATCATCCTGCTGTGCCGCACCCAGCCGCTGCGCGTGCCGGTTACCCATGACGGCCTGTATCTGGTGCTGCTGGCCGGGCCTTTCCTGCTGGGGCTGCCCGCCCGTCACTCGATCCTCGGCTCCTGGGCCATAGTCCTGTGTTATCTGGTCGGTGAGGCGCTGATTGGCACGCCCCGGGTCACCGTGCTGAGTATTGCCCTGTATCTGTGCAGCTTCACCGGTATGGGCAGCGTGGTGGCCTATGCCTATGAATACATGCTGCGCCGGGCCTACCTCAACGAGCAACTGCTGCAGGCGGCGCGGCTGCGGGTCGAGCGCGAAAGCCAGGGCAAGACCCGCTTTCTGGCCACCGCCAGCCATGACCTGCGGCAGCCGCTGCATGCCATGTCGCTGTTCATTGAACACCTGCAGGAGAAGGTTACCGAGCCGGAGGCACGCAAGACCATCGCCCGGCTGGCCGAGTCCTCCCAGCTGTTGCAGGCCATGCTGACCTCGCTGCTGGATATCTCCCGGCTGACAGTGGGCATGGTCCGGCCGCAGTTGCGCCATATCAACCTGTATGGCTGGTTGCAGCGGTTGATCGGCAGTCTGGAAAGCGCCGCCGGGGAGCGGGGTATCCAGCTGCAGCTGGAATGTCCGCCGCGCAGCGCCGTGTATACCGACCCGGTGCTGCTGGAGCGGCTGGTGCGCAATTACCTGAACAATGCGCTGATGCACTCCGGGGCCAGCCGGGTGCTGGTCAGGGTCAGCGAGCGGGAAGAGCAGGCGCGCATCGAGGTGATCGACAACGGCTGCGGTCTGAGTCGCGACGAGCAGCAGCAGATCTTCGAGGAGTTCACCCAGCTGCGCAATCCGGCGCGTACCCTGGAGAAGGGCGTAGGGCTGGGACTGTCCATCTGTCGTCAGCTGCAGCACCTGCTGGAATATCCCTCGGGGGTGGAGTCCGAGCCCGGCCAGGGCGCCTGCTTCTGGGTCGAGGTGCCGCAGGGCCAGTGGCAGGCCGAGGCAAGCACAATGCCGGCCAGCAGCGGTGCCGCACTCAAGGGGCGGGTGCTGCTGGTGGAGAATGATCTGGTCAACCGCGAAGCCATGGAAATCCTGCTGGAGCACTGGGGTCTGACGGTGCACAGCCATGAGGATGGCAGCGAACTGCTGGAAAAGGGTCTGGGCGATCAGACGGTCGATCTGCTGCTGACCGACTACCATCTGGAAGGCCCGATGACCGGTCTGGAGCTGGTAGTGGCCCTGCGCGAACAGGGGCTGTATGACGGCACGGCGGTACTGATCACCGCCGATACCAGCAACACCCTGGAAGAGGCTGCACGCCAGGCGGATGTCGCCATCATCTACAAGCCGGTGCTGCCCGCCCGACTGCGGCGGCTGGTGGAAAGCCTGCTGAATCGGGTCAGCAGCTGATCAACTGCTGATCAGGCCGTGCCTGCGCGCGATGTTGACGCATTCGGTGCGGTTGTGACAACCCAGTGCCGCGAATACTGCCTTGAGGTGGGTCTTGACCGTATCCTCGGACAGCGACAGGCGCTGACAGATGACCTTGTTCGGCAGCCCTTCGGCCAGCAGATCGAGAATCTCCAGCTGCCGCGGGGTGATGCCCAGATCCCGGGCAATAGCGCGGCGATCCAGCAGCTGGGTTTCATCGGCAATCAGTACCTGTTCACCGAACAGCAGACGCAGGGCAGCACTGATCAGGGTCGGGCCATCGGCGGTCTTGCTGATGAAACCGGCGGCGCCCCGGCGCAGGGCAGCATCCATATCACTGGGGTTGTTGCTGCCGGTGAGAATCGCCACCGGTGTCAGGGAGTCGATCTCCTGCAGCTTGTCCAGCAGGTGCAGACCGTTGCCGTCAGGCAGGTGCAGATCCAGCAGAATGAGGTCATAGGTATGCCGGGACACCTGCTCCAGCGCCTCACCGGCGGTACGTGCATGGTCCAGGGTAATGCCTTCGCACAGGTTGGTCAGGGTCAGCGTCAGGCCGTCCAGATAGATCTGATGATCATCGATCAGCAGCAGGCGGGTATCGGGTGGCAGGGTGGCTATGGGCATACTGGCTTCCTTGATGGAACCTCATTGTTATGCCGTCGATCATAAGTAAGCTGACCGGCTACGTCCAGTTATTGACGCCGCCGCAGGTATTCGATCAGCACCAGATTGACCGCCAGCACCAGCAGGCTGCCGACCACCACGGCAGACCATCCGGCCATTCGCCAGAAGGGTGCCAGGTAATAGATGCCCACTGCTGCACCCAGATAATAGAACACCGAATACAGCGAGGAGGCACTGGCCTTGCCGTGGTTGGCGTGCTGGTTGACCCAGCTGTTGGCCAGCGAATGGGTCAGGAAGAAGCCGAAGGCGTTGCAGATCAGCCCGGCGACAATCAGCCACAACTGGTCGGTGAGGGTGATCAGGCAGCCGACGGCAAATATCAGCAGCCCGCCGATCATGCCCTTGCACGCACGAGCACTGCCGACCCGCCCGGACAGGCTGGCGGAAAAGGTCCCGGCCAGATAGGTGAGAAACAGCAGGCCCAGACTGCCCGAGCCCAGCTGCCATGGTTCGGCGCTGAGGCGGAAGGTGATGAAGGTGTACAGGTTGATGAACACCATGAAATTCAGCCCGCCGACCAGATAGGCCGGGAGCAGGGCGCGGTTGCCCAGATGACTGGCAAAGGTGCGCAGGCTGCCGCCCAGCGACAGCGGCTGAGGGCGGAAGGCGTGCGCCGCCGGCAGTAGCAGGAATACCGCCAGGGTACACAGCAGGCTGCCGCCACCGATGATCAGGAATACGCTGTGCAGACCCAGATGGTCGGCAATGAAACCACCGAGCAGACGCCCGCCCGCACCGCCCACGGTATTGCCACCGATATACAGACCCACTGCACTGATCAGCGCGGTGCGCTGCATGCTGTCGCCCAGATAGGCAATCGCCGTGGCTGGCAGCACGCCCAGCGCGATCCCGAGCATCGCTCGCAACCACACCAGCGCGGTGAAGTTGTCCACCAGCGCCATGGCCAGGGTCAGCACACTGGTGACGGCCATGCCGATGATCAGCGGTGCCCGGCGGCCGAAGGCATCGGACAGCGGGCCGAGCACCAGCAGCGACAGGCCCAGCGTCAGGCTGGTCAGGGTAAAGGCGTTACTCGCCTGCAGGGTGCTGACCTGGTAATGCTCGGCGATCAGCGGCAGCAGCGGATGGATGGCATACAGGTTGCCGAAGATCACCAGCGAGGCGATGACCAGCGCCAGACTGGCACGACGGAAAGCAGGCGACCCCCGGGCTATCAGCTCGGGAGACTCGGTCGCAACGGACATGGGTTACTCGTTCTCTTCGAAGGCGCAGAGAGTAAAGGTGGCGATACCGGCGTCCTGCATCAGGCGGCTGCCGCCCAGATCGGGCAGGTCGATGATGGCGGCCGCTTCATAGACCTCGGCACCGAGTTGATCAACCAGCTGCGCAGCGGCGATGAAGGTACCACCGGTAGCGATCAGGTCATCCACCAGCAGTACCTGATCACCCTGGTGCAGGGCATCACGGTGGATCTCGATACGGGCCTCGCCGTATTCGGTATTGTAGGCGGCACCGATGCAGTCCGCTGGCAGCTTGCCCGCCTTGCGAAACAGCACCAGCGGCTTGTTCAGCTCATAGGCCAGCACTGAACCGAGCAGAAAGCCCCGGGCATCGATGGCACCGATATGGGTCACAGGGGATTCGACGTAGCGCTGAATCAGGCTGTCGGTCACCATGCGCACCGCGCGCGGGGACTGAAACAGCGGGGTAATGTCGCGGAAGGTCACGCCATCCCGGGGGAAACCCGGCACCGGACGGATCAGGGACTTGATCGAGAACTCGTCAAATATCATGAATAATCATTCCTGGGCACTCACTCGCTCTGGCCACCGGCCAGAGCACAGAGCTGAATATAGTCGGTAATTTCGATCTGCTTGCCTTCGGCGGTGATCAGGCCCTGCTGCTGGAAGCGGGTAAACACCCGGGACACGGTTTCTACCGCCAGACCCAGATAGTTGCCGATCTCGTTGCGCGACATGGCCAGGCGGAAGGACTTGGCCGAATAGCCCCGGGCGCGGAACCGCGCCGACAGGTTGATCAGCAGGGTGGCAATGCGCTGATCGGCATTCTTGCGCGACAGCAGCAGCATCATTTCCTGGTCTTCGCGCAGCTCGCGACTCATCAGGCGCATCAACTGCTTGCGCAGTTGTGGCAGCACCGCAGTGAGCTCATCCAGGTTGTCGAAGGGAATCTCGCAGACCGAGGTGGTCTCCAGCGCCACGGCAGTGACGGTATAGCGGCCGGTGTCCATCCCGGACATGCCGATCAGCTCGCCGGCCAGATGAAAGCCGGTGATCTGCTCGTCGCCGCCATCGGACAGGCCATAGGTCTTGATGGCGCCGCTGCGCAGGGCAAAAATCGAGTTGAACTCGTCGCCCTGGCGGAACGCCACATCACCCTTGCGCAATGGGCGGCCACGCTTGACGATGCGATCAAGCGCATCCACTTCATCAGCATGCAGGGAAATCGGCAGACACATACAAGCCAGACTGCAATCCTTGCAATGGGCCTCGCGTTGAAGCAAAGGAATGGCGTTGGACATGGAACTCGAATCCTCGTTGACGACGGCGTGGCCGGTACCTGGCCCCCCGATACGGGTGCAGACGAAAACCACATTCTAGCACCGCTGAGCGTTCAGTGGGCGGAATGCGTCGCCGAGTGATGGCCGCCCGCTATCCACGCGGTATGCGGACCGGGGATGGTCCAGATGCCGAACAGGATGATCAGCACCCCGGCGGTGATGCGCACGCTGCGCCTGCGCAGCAGCGCCATCATGCGGTTGGCCAGCAGGCCGGTCGCCAGCAGGGTCGGCAGGGTGCCGAGACCGAAGGTGGCCATCAGTGCGGCGGACAGGCCGGCTTCACCCTGACTGCTGGCCCAGACCAGGGTGCTGTAGACCAGCCCGCAGGGCAGCCAGCCCCACAGCGAGCCGAGCAGCACGGCCTGGGGCAGGCGGGTAACCGGCAGCAGCCTGCGGGCCCGGGGTTCGATATGTTTCCACAGCCCACGGCCGATATGCTCGATACGGGTCAGTCCCGACCACCAGTTGGCCAGGTACAGGCCCATGGCAATCATTAGCAGGCCGGCAATCAGTCGCAGCACCGGGCCCAGGCCCAGGTCCTGCAGCAGCCAGCCGAGGCTGCCGAGCAGTGCCCCGGCCACGCTGTAACTGGCAATGCGCCCCAGGTTGTAGCCCAGCAGCACCCGCCACAGCGTCCAGCCGTGGCGCTGCTCGGCCGGGATCGCCAGCGTCAGTGCGCCCATCAGGCCGCCGCACATGCCGATGCAGTGGCCGCCACCCAGCAGCCCCAGGGCCAGGGCGGTGAGAAACAGTGGTAACAGTTCCATGCTCAGGCCGGATCGTCCGGTTGCGGTTTCTTCTGCTCCTGCTGTTCCTGGGCCTGCTGCTGAGGCTCGGCAGGTGGCGCAAGTGGTTCTTCATCATCGAACAGGATGCTGTGCGCCGGGCCGTCCAGATCGTCGTACTGGCCGCTGTTGACCGCCCAGTTGAACACCAGAATGGCAATGGCGACCAGCACGATGGCGACGGGAATCAGGATATACAGAACAGTCATGCGGGTTGCTCCTGTAGAGACCTGCCGCTCGGGACCGGCCGACGGCGGGGCAGGCGGGTCAGGCGCAGGGCGTTGAGGACCACCAGCAAGGAGCTGGCGGACATGCCGGCGGCGGCCAGCGCCGGCCCGATCAGGCCGATCGCCGCCAGTGGCAGTATCCCGAAATTATAGGCGCTGGCCCAGAACAGGTTCTGGATCATGATGCGCCGGGTGCGGCTGGCCACATCAAAGGCCTCATCCAGCACCTGCAGGCGACTGCTGAGCAGAATGGCATCGGCACTGGTCTTGGCCAGATCCGATGCCTCGCCCATGGCCACCGATATATCCGCGCTGGCCAGCACCGGCACATCATTGACCCCATCGCCGAGCATCAGCACCCGGTCGCCCTGACTCTGCAACTGCTGAACAAAGGCCAGCTTGTCCGCCGGGGTGGCGTTGCCGATGGCCTCGCTTATGCCCAGCTGAGCAGCCATGCGCTCGACCACCGGCGTGTGGTCGCCGGACAGCAGGACGATGCGCATGCCCCGGCGCTGCAGCGCGGCAATCAGTTCACCGGCATCGCTGCGCAGGCGGTCGTTGAGCACGAACCAGGCCAGTGGGCCATCGGTATCGCCCAGCAGCAGCCACTGCCCCGGTGCTTCGGGCAGCGCCGGGGCTGACCAGTCGCCCAGCTCGGCGACAAAGGCGGGCTTGCCGATGCGCAGCAGGCGGCCTTCACAGCGCCCCTGCATACCCAGGCCGGGATGGTTGACCACCTCCTCGGCCTGCACTGCGCTGCGGCCAAAGGCCCGGGCAATCGGGTGTTCCGAGCAGGATTCGATCATCCGCGCGTAATGCAGCGCCTGGTCGCCATCCTGCCCGGCAAAGGCTTCGACCCGCTCCAGGGTCATGCGTCCTTCGGTCAGGGTGCCGGTCTTGTCCAGCACCACGGTGTTGATCCGGTTCAGCACTTCCAGCACATGCCCACGGGTAATCAGCAGGCCCAGCTTGTGCAGGCTGCCGGTAGCCGTGGTCAGCGCGGTAGGGGTGGCCAGCGACAGGGCGCAGGGGCAGGCGGCCACCAGCATGGCAATGATGATCCAGAAGGCCCGCTCACCGCTGACCTGCCACCACCACAGGGCGCCGACCACGACGATCGACAGCAGTACTATCAGCAGGAAATACTGCGCCACCTGATCCGCCAGCCGGGCCAGCCGCGGCTTGTCCGACTGGGCCCGGTCCAGCAGGCGCACGATCGCCGACAGTCGGGTCTGTTCGCCCACGGCGCTGACCTGAATCTGCAGCGGTCCTTCCACGTTCAGGGTGCCTGCGGTGACCCGGTCGCCGACCCGTTTGGCCAGTGGCAGGTATTCGCCGGACAGCGCCGACTCATCCACGCTGCTGACACCGGTGGTGATGATGCCATCGGCGGGAATGCTTTCCCCGGGTTTGACCTCCAGCAGATCCCCCGGCTGCACCTCGTCCAGCATGATGCGCTGGGTCTGGCCATCGGCGCCGACGCGCAGCGTGCTGGGCGGCAGCAGATTGACCAGCTTGGCGGTGCTCTCCGCCGTGCGCTGGCGCGCCCGGCGCTCCAGATAACGCCCGGCCAGCAGGAAGAAGGCGAACATCACCACCGAGTCGAAGTAGATCTCGCCGCGCCCGGTCAGCGTTGCCCAGATACCCGCCAGATAGGTCGCGCCAATCGCCAGGGATACCGACACGTCCATGCTCAGCTGGCGGTTCCTCAGGTCCCGCCAGGCGCCCTTGAAGAAGGGCACGCAGCTGTACAGCACCACCGGGGTGGTCATCAGCAGCGCGGCCCAGCGCAGGGTGACGGCCATCTGCGGGGTCACATCCTGGTTGAAGCCCTCCCACAGGGCCATGGTCGCCATCATCACCTGCATGAACATCAGCCCGGCCAGACCCAGGCGGCGCAGGTAGCGGCGGTTTTCCTCGGCTATCTGCGCGCTGGCCTGATCCGGCTCGTAGGGGTGGCCGATGTAACCGATGCGGCGGATCTCGGCGAGCAGTGCCGAGAGCTTGCTGACCCGGCCATCCCAGCTCAGCGACAGACGGTTGTTGCCCAGATTGAGACTGGCCTCGCTGACCCCGGGGGTCTGCTTCAGACGTCTTTCGATCAGCCAGCCGCAGGCCGCGCAACTGATGCCCTCGATGAGCAGCTGGATGTGCTGCTGATCGCCCTCGTTATGCACATAGCGCTGCTGCACATCGCTGCGGTCGAGCATTTCCAGCTCATCCTGCAGAGCGCGGGGCAGGGCTTCGGGGTTGACCGAGTGTTCGGTGCGGTGGCTGTAGTAGGACTCCAGGCCCCCGGCGACGATGGCCTCGGCCACCGCCTGACAGCCGGGGCAGCACATGGCGCGCTGCTCGCTGAGGATGCTCACATGCCAGCGTGAGCCCGCCGGAACGGGCTCGCCGCAGTGATAACAGGGCAGGGGCTGGGCCATGGCTTATTTGGCGCTGAGCAGGTGTTGTTGTCCCATCTCCAGGGTAACCTCGCCGGTCAGACGCCAGCCGTCCTCGCCGAGTCTGCTCGGGTCGCTCAGGTCGATATAGTGACGACCCTGGATGCTGCTGGGCAGCTGTCCGGTGTACTGGTTGGCGGACACCAGCCGCAGTTCCAGGCTGCGGTCACGCTCGGCGTGGGTCGGCGACATGATCTCCAGCAGCAGGCGCGGCGGCAGGGTCTGCAGCTGGCCGTCCAGTTGCAGGCTGACATCCCCGGTCAGCTCGTCGATGCTGAACCGGGCGCTCAGCTCCAGCTCCCGGGCCAGGTCATCGCGCCCCATGTGCATGTTGATCGCCCGGCCTTCCTTGTAATAGTTGTCCTTGACCATGCTGTCCGGGTTGAGCAGGGACACGTACAGCAGCCCCATGCCGATGACCACGGCAAAGCCCAGAATGCCGAGCAGGAACCAGGGCCAGAACTGCTTGTACCAGGGTGGTATGTCGTTTTCGTGCTGCATTCAATTACCTCAGGGTCGGGCCCATGAAACGGCTTTCGGAGCTGGCCGAAATGCTGTCATCATCCGCCGCAGTAACAATGAAGGTGATGGGCATATTGGTGCCCTGCATGAATTCCGGAGCCAGCTGCACGTTGACCGGCACCTGCAACAGGCTGCTCGGCTCCACGGACAGGCGGTTGGCCTGCATTTCCAGACTCAGTTCCGGGTGACCTTCGACCTCGAGATTGAAGGTACGGCTCTGCTGGCCCTTGTTCATGACCTTGATTATGTACACGTTTTCGATATTGCCGCCACGGGCTTCCCGATACAGGACATTTCGGTCGCGCTGCACGTCCAGGCTGACCTGGGCCATGTTGCCGATGGTGAAGATGAACATGCCGATCATGATCGCCAGTGCCGCGCCGTAGCCGATCAGTCGCGGACGCAGGATGCGGGTCTTCTGCCCGGCCATATTGTGCTCGGTGGTGTACCGGATCAGGCCGCGCTCGTAGCCCATCTTGTCCATCACCTCGTCGCACACGTCGATACAGGCGGCGCACTGGATGCACTCGAACTGCAGGCCGTCACGGATATCGATGCCGGTGGGGCATACCTGCACGCACATGGTGCAGTCGATGCAATCACCCAGATCCAGCTCTTTCGGATCGACACCCTTCTTGCGTGGGCCACGGTTTTCGCCACGGATGTAGTCGTAGGTCACCACCATGGTGTCCTTGTCGAACATCACGCTCTGGAAGCGGGCGTAAGGGCACATGTAGAAACACACCTGCTCGCGCAGCCAGCCGGCGTTGATGTAGGTCGCGGCGGTAAAGAAGAACAGCCAGAAGGCGGCCCAGGGGTGCAGGTTGAAGGTGAACAGATCCACCAGCAGGCCGCGGATCGGCGTGAAGTAACCGACAAAGGTCAGCGCGGTAACCAGCGAGACGCCGATCCACAGCGCATGCTTGGCACTGCGGCGCAACAGCTTGTTGGCGCTCATTGGCGCCGCATCCAGCTTGTAGCGGGCGTTACGCTCGCCCTCGGTGATGCGCTCGGCCCACATGAAGATCCAGGTCCACACCGTCTGCGGGCAGGTATAGCCGCACCAGATGCGCCCGGCAAAGGTGGTGATGAAGAACAGACCGAAGGCGCAGATGATCAGCAGGAAGGACAGCAGAAAGAAGTCCTGGGGCTGGAAGGTTGCGCCGAAGATATGGAATTGACGGGCAGGCAGGTCCCAGAGTACCGCCTGGCGGCCATCGACTTTCAGCCAGGCGGTGCCGAAGAACAGCAGGAACAGGAACGCCACACCACCCAGACGCAGGTTCTTGAAGAAGCCGCTGTATGAGCGCGTATGAATCGCCTCGCGCTTGGCATACAGATCGATGGTCTCGATCTTCTCGGTGGTGACATCTTTGACGGGGATCTTATCGCTCATTATCAGGCTGCCATATCGTTATATAGAAAGGAGGGCCTGGCCATGGCAGGTCAGGACTGCAGGACCCATAACGGACTCCGCCCGGACAGGATATCCTGACCGGGCGGAGTAAACCATGCGACAGGGGGTCGCGTGGGTATTACTTGTCCTGCGACAGACTGTAGACGTAAGCGGCCAGCATGTGCAGCTTGTCGTCACCCAGGTGGGCCTGGGCAGGCATGTTGCCGTTACGGCCAGCGCGGATGGTGTGTTGCACCTGCAGCATGCTGGAACCGTACAGCCAGATGTCGTCGGTCAGGTTCGGAGCACCCAGCAGGTGGTTGCCCTTGCCGTCCGGACCGTGACAGGCCACGCAGTTGACGTCGAAGACCTTCTTGCCCGCCTCGATGTCCACACCCTCGGATTCCAGGCCAGCCAGATGACGCACATAACCAGCGGTGTTGCGCACGCCTTCTTCACCGATTACCGGCAGCCAGGCGGCCATGGTGGCCTGACGGCCCTGTTTCAGGGTGGTCAGGATCTGCTCGGGCTCACCGCCCCACAGCCAGTCGTTGTCGGTCAGGTTGGGGAAGCCGAAGGAACCTTGCGCGTCAGAGCCGTGGCACACCGAGCAGTTGGTGGCGAACAGGCGCTGACCGATACGGCGCGCTTCTTCGTCCTGGGCCACGTCGGCGATGGACAGCTCGCGGTACTTGGCGAAGATCGGTGCAAACTGGGTTTCCGCACGCTCCACTTCACGCTCGTACTGGTTGACCTGGGTCCAGCCCAGCACGCCCGGGAACTTGCCCATGCCGGGGTACAGGATCAGATAGATCACGGTGAACACCAGGGTGGCGACGAACAGCATGAACCACCAGCGGGGCAGGGGGTTGTCGTACTCCTCGATGCCGTCGAACGCGTGTCCCATGGTCTGCGTGGTCTGATCCGGCTTCTGACCCTTGCGCGTGGCAAACAGCAGCCAGGTGATCAGGACAAGGAAGACCACGGTCAGGACAATAATGTACCAACTCCAGAAATTACTCATTTTTCATTACTCCGGGTATCTTTCTGCTCACGCGTTACCTTGTCGTCATCTTCGTCGGCGAAGGGCAGCTGGGCTGCTTCATCAAAATCCTTCTTCTTGTATGAGCTGTAGGCCCATATCACGACGCCGATAAAAGCCACCATGGCAAAGATGGTGGCTATGCCGCGGAGAGTATTGATGTCCATGTGTGTTTACCGGCGGTCCGAGATGACAGTGCCGAGGTGCTGCAGATAGGCGATCAACGCGTCCATCTCGCTCACGCCGCGAGTGGCTTCGCGGGCACCGGCAATGTCTTCATCGGTGTAGGGCACGCCGAGCTTGCGCAGGGCGGTCATTTTCCGGGCGGTATACTTGCCATCCAGTACGTTCTCCTGCAACCAGGGGTAGGACGGCATCTTGGACTCCGGCACAACGTCACGCGGGTTGATCAGGTGAGCGCGGTGCCAGTCGTCGGAGTAACGTTCGCCAACGCGGGCCAGGTCCGGACCGGTACGCTTGGAACCCCACAGGAAGGGGTGTTCCCAGACGCTTTCACCGGCTACCGAGTAGTGGCCATAGCGTTCGGTTTCCGAGCGGAACGGGCGGATCATCTGCGAGTGGCAGCTGACGCAGCCTTCACGGATGTAGATATCACGGCCTTCCAGCTCAACCGCGGTGTAGGGCCGCAGGCCCTCCACCGGCTGAGTGGTTTCATCCTGGAAGAACAGCGGGACGATCTGGGTCAGGCCACCGAAGCTGATCGCAATCACGATCAGCACGATCATCAGGCCGATGTTCTTTTCAACTAACTCATGTTTTTTCATCGATCAAATCCTCAGGCGATCTGGGCTGCGGCTTGGGCTTCGGCTGGCTTGGAAGCACGAATGGTGCGCCAGGAGTTGTAGCCCATCACCAG
>JAAYHO010000323.1 GCA_012735335.1 Gammaproteobacteria bacterium | reverse complement strand
TGGGCCAGTTGCCCGGCCAGTTCCCTGGCGCTGGCCGCATACCCCATGAACAGCGCCGCCGAGTTCTCGTCATCGACGAAGTAACCACAGGGGTCCTGCTCGGCCTGTTCGCGCCCGGCCTGCACCGCCCGGGCATAATCACCGCTGTGCTCGATGACCTCGATACCACGGGCACGCAGGCGATCCTTCTTCCACTGCTTGGCGTCGGCGGACATATGCACCACCGCGTGAAAGCCCAGCGCCTTGGCGATCTGCCCGATCGACAAGCCGAGGTTACCGGTACTGCCCACCGCCACCGTGTAGCGGGCAAAGATAGCGCGGGCCTGCTGGCTATCCAGCTCCGGCAAGGGCACACCGGGCGCACTGTGCTCCTGCAGCAGGCGCTCGGCCAGACTCAGCACCTCATGAAAACCACCCCGCGCCTTGACCGAACCCGCCACCGGCAGGTCGTGGTCGGCCTTGACGAACCAGTTGCCAGCATCCGCAGCCCCCGGCAACAGCGCCTCGCGCAGCTGCGGTACCGGCAGCAGCGGAGAGCTGACCTGGCCGTGGGAACTGGCAAGTTCACTGAACAGGCGGCTCAACACCTCAGCATGACGCGCCAGACGATCATGCGCCTGGGCCGGAGAACCCGCATCCTCGGGCAACACCACGGCAGATGTCAGTTGATAATGCGGGTTGCACCACAAGGTCGGCGTACGCTCCTGCAACGCCTGCAGAAGCTTGCCGGGAATGCTGCCGGTATTGGAATGATTCATGTTGGCTCCTTTGCACGTTACCGGAAAACACTGCTATCGAGCTTAGTGCATGAGGGCCTGCACGTCTGTGCAGGCCGCTGCCTAGGAGTGCTGCAAGTGTGCTGGCAGAAACGGCCGGGTGTGATGCAGCTTAGCCAATCAGTCTTTCGAAGACGGTAGCGTGCTCCAGCACCTTGCCCTCGGCGTCCATGACCCGCATGGCATCGGCGGAGATTTCGTCGATAACCACCACCTGACCATCCACCAGACCGATCTCGATCTTCATATCGATCAGGGTCAGGTTCTTGTCACGCAGGTCGGCTTCGACAATCTGGCATACCCGACGGGTCAGCTCCTTGGCTTCCTGCAGGTGAGCCGGGGTGAGCAGGCCAATGGCAACAATGGTGTCATCGTTGATCAGCGGGTCGCCACGCTCATCATCCTTGACGGTGATCTCGACCAGGTAATCCAGTCTGGCCTCGGTATCGCGGATGTACTGCTGGTAGCGACGGATGAAGCTGCCCCAGGGTCGGGTACGGCAGATGAACTCCAGACCGCCTGCATCCTTGATATCCTTGCCCAGCGGCTCGGCACGACGCACTTCCATGGTGCCCTGCTGCAAATCGACAGCCACCATATGGGTGGGAATGTCTGCAGCATGCAGGCGCGCGAAGAAGTAATCGGTCATGGCCAGAGACTTGCGGCCCTTGCCTTCAACCTGGCCAATAACAGTGTTGGCGCCCGGATCGATAACCCCGTCCGCGCCAGTAACGTCGTCCTTGAAGACAAGCAGGATGTTGCCGTTCGCCAGGGCGTACAGGTCCTTGGTCTTGCCGGAATAGATCTTTTCGCTGGTATTCATCGGTTTACTCGCTGGTGGTTCCAATATCTGCATTCGAGGCAGGGCTGCTCCTTGGAGCGCCCTGCCCATACAACTTGCTCCCACCCGATCATTCGCATGGGGACACATCGTTTACTCAATATATTGCAATAGACGGCATACCTTATGCCAAGAAAAATGCACGAATGATCCAGTTTCAGATGTCCGCTTCAACGGGCATTACCGATCCGGACCAATACTTCGTCCAGCATCCTTCGATCCGCCGAACGCTTGGCATCAGTGCGCTTCGCCAGGTTATGCAGTTTGTGCTGCACAGCGGGCAAGTTCCGCGCCTGCGGCAATCCTATCAGGTCGAAGTCAGGCTGCTCATATTCAATCGATCGCAGGAAGTCACAGGAGGGCTGATCCAGCCACTTCCCGATGCGCTCCAGCAGGCGCTCACGAACCGCCAATAAAGCTTCAGCCTCGACAGGCTCCGCTGTCATGCCTTTGAAGTGTGCTTCAAAAGTCGCGATAAAATCTGCCGGTACCCGTGGTGCCAGCATCTCCCAGGCGGGTTTGGGGCTGCAGGTCAGGTAAACCAGAAATGTCCGCCAGAGCACTTGGTCTGCCCGTTCATCTTCTAACAGCAACCCTACATCGAAGAGATCGCGCGGATGCTGACGCGACAATGCTGCTGCCAATTTTCCCGCATAAAGATCGGCAAAGCCGAGCACTCTCGCTTCGGCAAAACCGAACACATCCTCTACCTGCGGTCGCACGGTCAGATTACGTACTGAATGGACAGCGCCACGCATAACCGGAGTTGTTTCGATCTGCACCCGGGAACGACCGCGACTGACTACCAACCGCGTCACACTTGTACTTTCACCTGCCGCCAGTTGAACCTGCAGCTGCAACGGCCGCGCTCGCAGCAAGGCTGCCAGCCGCCCAAGCGCTTCTGTAATCAGTCTGATATCCGTGGCGTAGTCGTGCACCGGAAGCCAGGCCAGATCGATATCCACCGACAATCGCGGCAAGTCGTGTTCAAACAGATTGATCGCAGTACCACCTTTCAAGGCAAAATCCGGCTCCTGCGCCAGCATCGGCAGGATATCAACCAGTAACCGAACCCGGTCGATATAGCGATGATCCCAGCGATCAAGCAAGGTGCTCATCCAGATCTCCTGGCAAGGTTATCTGGTAAACAGGGTGTAGACGTCCGCCGGGTATCAGCGCCCTCTTGCCCCGGCCCAGATCGACCCCATCCAGCGACACATATGCCAGCCAGGCATGCTTATGGCGCTCGGCCAAAGCCAGAAACAGCCGCTTGGCCTTGATACTGCGGCAGTGGCGCAGCATCAGAACGACCCGCCGGGGTCGTAATGTCGTCATCGCCTGCATCAATGCATCCGCTTCGTAGACCAGTGCAGCATCAGTGACGGCATCGCACAGCTCCAACATGGCTCGCTCTGGCGTGGAACACACCAGATTGTCGGTTTCCAGGCCTGCTCCATACCAGGACAGCCCCTGCTCGGAAAGACTCTTTTCGGGCATTCCAGCCGAGTAGGTCAGCTCTGGCAGATCAAAGGGGCCTTTACCCAGATATTCAAAGTGCTGCTCCAAGGGCAGTTTGACGACCCAGCCCGGGGGCCGACCCGGTCCATACAAGGTAACGATTCCCGCCTGCCCCAGTCGCAGGTAGTGCTCATGGCCTTCCAGACTCAGCGCGAAACGCCCTCCAACATGCAACGGCACCCCCTCCCCAAGCTGCAGGCTGCGCACTACCCCCTCCCAGCGTAGACGGGCACCCTGACGCATATAGACCCCACGTGCCGGCGAAACAAGCCAGCCACTGCTTACATAGCGCGACACCAGACTGCTGGAATAACCGTGATCCTTCAGCCAACGGGTCGACACCAGACGAGTGTCATCCAGCTCGGCAAGAAGACGGTTCAGCTTTCGTGAATTTTGATCACTCATAGCGACTTAAATACGGGGTTCATAAACCAGAACCCAGCATAACGGTTTACAGGAAAACAAAAAAGACCACCGAGGGTGGTCTTTTTATAGCAAGATCAAACCGAATTGATGAATCTGCGAATAGACAGCAATCCAGTTCTCACTCCCACTCAATCGTCGCCGGTGGCTTGCTGGAGATATCGTAGGTCACCCGGGAGACACCACTTATTTCGTTGATGATCCGGTTGGATACCAGTTCCAGGAAGTCGTAGGGCAGATGCGCCCAG
>JAAYHO010000322.1 GCA_012735335.1 Gammaproteobacteria bacterium | reverse complement strand
GCCACCGTCTATATCACCCAGGTCAGCCAGCTGGATACCTCCGAGGCCCGTGGCGAGCAGCTGCTGGAGCAGGTGGAAGATATCGTCGCCATCTCCGGCAAACGCAAGGTCAACCTGTTCGGCCACAGCCATGGTGGCCCGACCGTGCGCTATGTCGCCGCAGTCCGTCCTGACCTGGTGGCATCGGTCACCAGTATCGGTGCTCCGCACCGGGGTTCGGCACTGGCCGACTTCCTGCGCAAGATTCCGGAAGGCTCCACCGGTGAGAAGATCGTCTCCGAGCTGGTCAACGTCGCCGGCCGCCTGATCAACTTCCTCTCCAACAGCCCGATCGATACGCCGATGAACTCGCTGGGCTCACTGGAGGCGCTGTACTCCGAGGGGGCGGCGCGCTTCAACGCCAAGTTCCCCCAGGGCATTCCGACCACCGCCTGTGGTGAAGGGGCCTATCAGGTCAATGGTGTGCGCTACTACTCCTGGAGTGGTACCAGCCCGTCGACCAACGCGCTGGACCCGTCCGACCTGATGATGATTGTCGCCTCGAAAACCTTCCCCAAGGGCGAGGCCAACGACGGTATGGTCGGCCGCTGCAGCTCGCGTATGGGCATGGTTATCCGGGATAACTACCGCATGAACCACCTGGATGAGGTCAACCAGTTCTTCGGCCTGACCAGCATCTTTGAAACCGACCCGGTGACCGTGTATCGGCAACAGGCCAACCGCCTGAAAAACGCCGGTCTGTAACCCTTCGGCAGGCCCGGCAACGGGCCTGTTTCAGTCTCTGTTGGCAGGACATTCATGAAAGCCGTCATCTATCTCCCGCTGGTAACCAGCGCCCTGCTGCTGGGCTGGTACCTGTTCTCCGACGATACCCCGACACCCCCGCCGCCAGCCCCGGAGCTGGCCCGCACCGAGCAGGCCGTAAGCAGCCCAGCCCCTCTGAGTCTGACCCGCTCCGCCCCCGCCAGCCAGTCCAACGCAGAGCTGCCCGCCAGTGCGCGCGGCACCAGCGTGGATGGCCGACTGGAAGTGGATGAGCGCGGCAACCTGATCATCAGCGGACAGATCCGCCATCTGTTTGACTACTTCCTCAGCCTGATCGGCGAGGAATCCGCCGCTGCAAGCCAGCAGCGCATCCGCGATTATCTGACCGGGCAACTGGACGAGCCAGCCCTGGGACAGGCGCTGGCGTTGCTGAATGCCTATCTGGATTACCAGCACCAACTGGCGGATCTGGAGAGCCATTTCCCGGTCACCGAGAGTCTGGACGACCTGCTCGCCCGGGAACAGGCGGTACAACGCCTGCGCGCCAGCCTGTTCAGCCGTGAAGCCCATGAGGCGTTCTTTGCCGGGGAAGAAATCTACAACAACTTCACCCTGGAACGTCTGGCTATCCAGCACGATGCCTCGCTGGATGCCGAACAGAAAGCACTGGCCATCGAGGCGTTACGGGAAAACCTGCCGGAGGAAATGCAGCAACTGCTGGTGCCGCAGATCCAGAACGACCTGCGCGACCAGACCCTGGCCCTGCGCGAGGCCGGTGCCAGCGAGGCGGAAGTCCGTCAGCTGCGCATGAACATGCTCGGGCCGGAGGCCACCGAACGGCTGGAGGAGCTGGATCAGCGCCGCGCCGAATGGCGGCAGCGGGTTGAGCGTTTCAACGACGAGCGAGAGAGCATTCTGAGTCAGCCGGGGCTGGCTGACAGCGAGCGTCAGGCCGCAGTGACTGCCCTGATGCAGGAGCAGTTCACCGAGACCGAACGCCTGCGGCTGATGAATTGAGCGCTACTTCTTCATCCACACGCCGTTGAGCATGATGTACTGGCCTGACGGCGTGCGCTCCAGCGCCTTCTTGCCGGCCATGGACTCCACATCCCGCAGCTGGATATTGTTTTCCGTGGCCAGCCGCTGGTATTCCTGACGCCGGGCATCATTGATCTGCCTGGCAATGGCAGCGGCATTGCCCCCGGCACTGACCACCCCGAGGTAACCGTCCGGCTGTTCGCCCAGCTGTCCGGCGGACTTGGCGGCGGGCAGGGCCGACATGGCCTCGTTGAGACTCAGCGCCAGCACCGGGGCGCTGGCCAGCAGAGCCAGTAGCAGGCCAAGGGTTCGCATCTTCATTCGCATGGGAATTCTCTCCTAGAACAATCCACTGGATTCGCTGAACAGCGAGTCCAGCTCCTTGTCGACCTTGATGTAGATCTCATGCTGGATCTTCACATTCAGGTTGATATTGATCGGCTCGCTGGGTGCGGCCAGCTGCACCGTCGGCGTACAGGCGCTCATCAGCGCAACGGCCACCGCCACTATTGTCAGACGCCACATGGCTCTCTCCTGTCAGGGATTGCTTCGCTGCAGATAGTTCTGCTCAATCCGTTTCCTGATAATCTCATTCACCTGCCCACTGAGCTGCAGACTGGTCAACAGCGCCGGAATATCCTCTTCCAGCTGGATATTCAGATTGACCTGACGCCCCTGCTGAAACGCCGGGTTGCTGCCCTCCAGACGTAACCCGAGCAGCAGCACACCCTGCTCATCATAGGCTACATCGCTGGCCAGCACCCGGTAGTGGAAGTCATCCAGCGCTGCGGCCAGCTGCTGCATATTCGGGTTGCTGGCGGCCATCTCCTGCAGTTGCCGGGCCCGGTAACGCAGCACGCCGCCCGGCTGACGGGCCTGCAGACGACCGTCCTCGATCAGCAGCTTGCCCTCCACCAGACTGACCGGGAAGCGGCCATCCAGCGTGCCACGTCCGCTCAGCCCCTCCGCCGGATAGACCTCGAATAACCGCGCCAGTTCGACGCCCTCCACCACCGCCACCAGACTCTGGCGGGACTGGCCCAGGTCAATCGTCCCCGGCGCCAGGCCTACCCGTCCTTCCAGTACCCCGATACTGGCATCGGCCAACTCCACCACCCCGGCGGTGAGATTGTCCATGGATGCCCGGTAGCTGCCGCTGGCGCGCAGCGGCCCCAGCACCAGCCCGGGATCGACACTGCTCAGGCTCAAAGCCTGGGTGCCCAGATGCAGGCGCTCACCCTGCAGGGAGATGCTCAGCGGCAGGTTCAGCCCGCTGAAGCTGGTCCGGTCGTAGATGCCCTCGCCGCCGGTCAGCGTCAACTGCCCATTGAGGCGCTGCAGGCTGTCCCGCCCGCTGGCCTGCAACTGCCCGGTCACACGACCACTGGAAAAGCTCAGCAGCGTGGGCCAGTCGCTGAAGGTGCTGGCCAGGGGATTGGCCGCGCGCAGAAAGATGTCCCCAGGGGTCATATTCAGCTGCCAGTCCTGGCCACTGGGCCAGTCCAGCTGCAGTTGCGCATTCAAGCCGCTGAGTGCCGCCAGTTGCCCATTGAACCTCAGGCCGGAGGCGGTCTGCTGCAAATCCCCCTGCAGATTCCAGCCCTGGGGTCTGAGCGCCGCCTGTTGCAGTTGCTGCACACCCACTTGCAGGGGACTGCTCAGGCTCAGCTGAGCGGGATTATCCAGCGGCAGCAGCAACCGGCTGCCGCCCAGCTGAGCGCTCACCCCACTGAGCGCCAGCGAGCCATCGGCCAGCGCCAGCCGCCGGACGCTCAAAGGTGCCTGCTCACCCAGCGTCAGGCTCAACTGCCCGGCATTGGCGGTCCCCTGCAACGGCCAGTCCAGTTCCAGCCTCTGCAAATGAATGTCATCCATGGCCAGATTCGGCGCTGACAGCTGCAAGCGCGCCTGGCTCAATTCGGCCTGCCAGTGCGGCTGACTGGCCAGCGCCAGGTCACCACTCAGCTGTCCTTCGATCGCCCCGTGCATCTGCACCTGCAGGGCCAGTTGCAGGCTGTCCTGCCAGTTGGCCAGACTCAGTGGCTGCGGAGTAACCTGTACTGCCAGCGCCGCGGGTCGCCAGCCCGGCGGCAGGCTGCTCAACGCCTCCAGCTGTGGCTGCTCAAGCCGCCCCTGCACTTGCCCCCGATGCAGCAGCCATTGCTCGCCACGGTTCTCCAGATCCAGCTGCAGCTGCCCGCTGAGCTGACCCAGTCCGGCCAGAGGCAGCGCTTCGGGAATCTGCACATCGGCCTGCACCCGATAGCTGTCGGCCTGTTCATGCAGCTGCAGGCGGCCATTGATCGCCTGCTCCTGCGCCAGCAGATCAAGCTGTGCGGTCAGCACCAGCGGCTGCGTTTCGCTGTTGAGTTGCAGGCTGCCCCGCAGCTCACAGTAGGCCTCCTCGCAGGGCAGTTGCACCCGTAGCTGCCGGATATGCAGATGCTGCGGCAGCCAGCCCAGCACATCGGCAAAGTCATCCAGTGCAGGCAGCGCAAAGGGCTGCTCGGTGACAGCCGCAGCGGGCAACTGCTGCGCCGCCTGCCAGACCAGTTGCAGTTCATCGATCAGCAGTTGCTCGATACGCGGGCCACCCCGCCATACCGGCCGCAGCCGTACACCCTCGGCAGCCAATCCCAGCCGCCCCTGCTCGCTGACCTGCACCGCGCTCAACTGCCCCAGCTGCACAGTTCCGTCGCGCCAGCGCAACTGCTGCCAGTGCACCTGCTCCAGCCCGGCTGCCGCCAGACTGCGCTGCAGCCATTGCCCGGCAAGCAGCGCCAGCAGCAGCAACACCAGTACCGCGACAATCAGGCCCACGACCTTGCGCATGGAACAGCATCCCCTGAAGACAAGCATCCGGAATCAAGGTTAGCATGCGCAATCAATCGCATGATCAAGGCAGTCAATATGGATATTCTCCGCCGGGTAAACCGTCGCAGGCGGCGCGCCAGAGCCTTGCCTCGGCTGTTACTGTTGTTACTCGTGGTCTGGCTCGGCCTGGCACTGTTCCAGTCCCAACGTCCCCTGCCCCCGGGCCTGTCCGCCAGTCTGCCCTGGCGCCCGGCGGAGAATGTGCAGCTGCTGCTGGACCAGACCTGGCAGGATGCCGACGGCCAGCGCATCAGCCAGCAACAGATATTCGATCAGGCTCTGGCGATCATCCAGCAGGCCCGACGCCTGGTGGTGGTCGACATGTTCCTGTTCAACCAGTTCGCCGGTCAGCAGAGCTACCGGCCACTGTCCGCCGAACTGACCGCCGCGCTGATCCAGGCCCGGCAGGCCCACCCCGGCATGAACGTGGTATTGATCACCGACCCCTTCAATACTCTGTATGGCGGCCTGGAAAACAGCCAGTTCGATGCCCTGCAGCAGGCCGGGGTGCAGCTGGTGATGACCCCGCTGGAGCAGCTGCCCGCCTCCAACCCACTGTGGACCGGGCTCTGGAGCATCTGCTGCCGGTATCTGGGCAACAGCAGCGAGGGCGGTTGGCTGCCCAACCCGGTGGGCACCGGCAAGGTCACCCTGCGCAGCTATCTGCACCTGATCAACTTCCGCGCCAATCACCGCAAGACCCTGGTCGCCGACGCCGGGGACAGCTGGACCGCACTGGTCACCTCCGGCAACCCCCATGATGCCAGCAGCCGTCACAGCAATCAGGCGCTGCGCTTCGATGGCGCGGCGGCGCTGGATCTGCTGCACAGCGAAGTGGCGGTAACCCGCCTGACCTCATTGTTTACCGACCACTGGCCGCAACCGCCCGCCGCCACCCCGGTAACGGGACCACGCCTGCGGGTACTCACCGAAGGGGCAATTCGCGATGCCCTGCTGAACAGTATCAACAGCGCCCAGCCCGGCGACCAGATAGATGTGGAGGTGTTCTACCTGTCCCATCGCCCACTGATCGAGGCACTGATCGATGCCCAGCAGCGTGGCGTGGCACTGCGCGTCCTGCTCGACCCCAACCGCGACGCCTTCGGCCGGGAAAAGAACGGCATCCCCAACCGCCAGGTAGCCTGGGACCTGCACCGCGCCGGTGTACCCCTGCGCTGGTGCAACACCAGCGGCGAACAATGCCACCGCAAGTGGCTGCGACTGGACCGGGCCGACGGCAGCAGCGAACTGATCAGCGGCTCGGCCAACTTTACCCGGCGCAATCTGGATG
>JAAYHO010000321.1 GCA_012735335.1 Gammaproteobacteria bacterium | reverse complement strand
TGGTGTCGGTGGATGTCGACTTTCCTGCCGCCGTGAGCGAACTGCTGGCGCTGATCAACCAGCAGCAGATAGACCCTCTGCAATTGCAGGCGTTACTGGATGAGCAGTACCCGGAGCTGGCCGGGGTACCGCGCAAGATCGCTACCGCCTGGGTATCCGCGCTGACGGCAAACGCCTGTACCCGGCCATGCCCTACACCGCCTACGCCCGCGTCTCGGATGAGGACATTGCGGCCATGTACCAATGGTTCATGAACGAGGTGGCACCCAGCGATTATCAACCGCCGGCCACCGAGCTGCCGTTCCCGTTCAATATTCGCCTGTCGATGGCCGCCTGGAACCTGTTATTCCATGATAACCGGACCTACACCCCGGATCCGGCCCAGAGTGATGAGTGGAATCGCGGTGCCTATCTGGTGGAAGGCCTGACCCACTGCGGCACCTGCCATACCCCGCGCAACCTGTTCATGGGCGAGGATAGATCCCGCCTGCTGGCAGGCGGAGCGGTGGGCCCCTGGGCAGCACCGGATATCACCTCAGACCGGAACCGGGGGATCGGCGACTGGAGCGTCGAGGAGCTGGTGCAGTACATGAAGACCGGCAGCATCCGGCGCAGCCAGGCCTCCGGACCCATGGCCGAAGTGGTGGATCACAGCTTGCAACATGTTACTGACGAGGATTTGCAGGCCATTGCCATCTACCTGAAAAGCGTCCCCGCAGATGCGAGCGAGCAGGGCGCCCAGACCGTCCATGACTGGGGCCAGCCGGGCAATCGGCTGGCTGAGGTGCGCGGGGTAACCCTGCCGGAGGAGACCAATGACTGGAGCGGACCGCAGTTGTTCGACGCCTATTGCGCTGCCTGTCATCAACCGTCTGCCCAGGGTACTCCTGATGGCATCATGCCGGCCCTGTACAACAACACCGCGACCGGGCGCCCGGAAAGCAACAACCTGGCGTTGGTTATCCTGCAGGGTATCCACTGGTTCGGTGATGGTCACGAGATGCACATGCCGGGTTTCGCCCATGAGTTGACCGATCAGCAGATAGCTACCCTGGGCAACTACCTGATCGAGATGTACGGCAACCCGGCCGCTGAACTCAGCGAGGGGCAGGTCAGTGCCCTGCGCGAAGGTACCGCACAGGCGCAAGGGCAGCCGGATCTGTTGCTGCTGGCGCGGATTGGCCTGCTGGTGGGTGTCCTGGTGGTGCTGCTGGTCATTGGGCTCGTGCTGCGTCGGCGTAAAAAAAACCGCACATGAGGAAAATCTACCGGTCAAAGCCAGAGATGGCCCACTGAATCCGGAGAGTTCCCATGCGACTGACTTATCTTGCTATTCCTTTTGTGGCGGTACTGCTGACAGCCTGTGGTGATGATCAGCGTGACACCGACCTGCCCGGCGGGCACCACCACGCCCCCACCGGCGGATGATGGCACCGGTCTGGGCACCGAGTACGGCACCGACAGCGGTGAGGTGACTGATCCAGCGACCGGTACAGGTACCGGCACTACCCAGTAACGCACTGGTTCCAGAGCAAGCCTGCAGGTGGCGGGGCTTGCCTGGAGGGTTCGGTAAGCTCATGATTGTGTGCCTTTTTTCTCAGTGTGCTTATCGCGCTCATGACGACTCGACCTCAGCACTACTCCCGTGGTGTTCTCGCCATCCTGGCTGCCAGTATCATCTGGGGTACCACAGGTACCGCCGCGTCCTTTGCTCCCGCGGTCAGTGCTCTGGCCATAGGTGCCTTTGCCATGGGCACAGGCGGGGTATTGCTGATGCTCAATGCGCTCGGCGAGCTGCAGCGCGACCGGCTACTGCTGCTGACCCAGCGCCGCAGTCTGCTGCTGGGCGGGTTGTCGGTGGCTATCTATCCGCTGGCCTTCTACAGTTCCATGCGGCTGTCCGGGGTGGCTGTCGGTACCGTCATCTCCATTGCCAGCGCGCCGCTGTTCACCGTGCTGCTGGAGTGGCTGATCAGCGGCAGGCGCATCAGTCTGCGCTGGGGGTTCAGTTTTGTACTGGGCGCGCTGGGAATAGCCTTGCTGGCGCTGGGGCGGGCTGCGGATGAGTCCGCCGCCGCGAGTTCACTGACGACCTGGCTGGGCGCAGGGCTCGGGCTGCTTGCCGGGCTGACCTACGCCACCTATTCCTGGGTGGCACGGCACATGATCGAGCAGGGGGTGGGCTCCCGCTCGGCCATGGCCGGCATGTTCGGTATTGCTGCGCTGCTGCTTCTGCCCAGCCTGGCGTTCACCGGGCATAACCTGTTTTCCACCGCCACCCACGCCAGCGTCGCCCTGTACATGGCGCTGGTACCCATGTTCATCGGCTATCTGTGTTTCAGTTATGGACTGCGTTATATCGCCGCCAGCACAGCCACGCTGATTACCCTGCTGGAGCCGGTGGTAGCGGTTCTGCTGGCAGTTCTGGTGGTGGGAGAATGGCTGGCGCCGGTGGGCTGGGCAGGGATACCGCTGATCATGCTCAGTCTGCTGTTGCAGACTGTCCGCTGGCCGAAGTGAAGGCGGCGCCCGGGGAGGACGCCGCCTGAGCGATCAGTTCAACTGATGGGTTTGCATCGCGCTGAACTCCTTCTGGATCTCCTCATCATGGTGCAGCCGGGTCACCAGTGACACCAGCACCGCTACCACTACGCAGGCGAAGAAGCCGGGCACGATCTCGTACATCTGCGATTGCAGGCTGGGAATGTTGCCCCAGATGCCGACTACCACCGCACCGGCAATCATGCCAGCCAGCGCGCCCATGGAGGTCAGCCTGCGCCAGAACAGCGACAGCAGGATGATGGGACCGAAGGCCGCACCGAAGCCGGCCCAGGCAAAGGCCACCAGGCCGAGGATATTCGAGCGCGGGTCAATCGCCAGCAGCGCAGCCACCACAGCCACCGCCAGTACCCCCAGACGGCCCAGCATGACCTGGGCCTGCGCCGACAGGTTCTTGCCGAAGATCTTGTACAGGTCTTCCACCAGCGCTGAGGAGCACACCAGCAACTGGGAGGAAACGGTGGACATGATCGCCGCCAGCACCGCCGCCAGCACCAGGCCGGCAATGAAGGGGTGGAACAGGATCTGCGACAGCAGCAGGAACACGGTTTCCGGGTTGTCCAGTGTGTGCTCGGTGGTGTGGAAGAAGCCCACCCCGATCAGCCCGGTGAACACCGCCCCGGCAGCCACCAGCACCATCCAGCCGATACCGATGCGGCGCCCGGCCTTGGCATCGGCGGAGGAGCGCATGGCCATGAAGCGCACAATGATGTGCGGCTGGCCGAAATAACCCAGCCCCCAGGACGCGGCTGACAGAATCGCCAGCAGGCTGCCGCCGAACAGCAGGGAGGTGCGATGCAGTTGGGCCTCCGGGTTGGCGAGGTTGTGCGCGGCATCGGCGGCGTTGATCGCGTCGATGGTATCGCCCAGTCCGCCCATGGTGTAGATGGTCACCACCGGTGCTATGATCAGCGCACCCAGCATCAGCAGCCCCTGGGTCACGTCGGTCAGTGATGCGCCGAGGAAGCCGCCGAACAGGGTGTAGGTCAGGGTGATGCCCGCTACCAGCAGCATGCCGAACAGATAGTGGGTACCGAAGGAGGCTTCGAAGAACACCCCGCCAGCAACCATGCCAGAGGACACATAGAAGGTGAAGAACACCAGGATGATCACCCCGGAGGTGATGCGCAGCAGCCGGGTACTGTCCTTGAAGCGGCTTTCCATGAAGCTGGGCAGGGTGATGGAGTTGTTCGACACCTCGGTATAGGCACGCAGGCGCGGTGCCACCAGTCGCCAGTTCAGATAGGCACCTATGGTCAGACCGATGGCGATCCAGGCCTCGACCAGGCCGGAGGCATAGATGGCGCCCGGCAGGCCCATCAGCAGCCAGCCGGACATGTCCGACGCCCCGGCGGACAGCGCAGCTACGCCGGGGGACAGTTTGCGCCCGGCCAGCATGTAGTCATCCAGGCTGCTGGTCTGGAAGTAGGCGTAATAGCCGATACCGAGCATGGTGATGAAGTACAGGCCGATGGCAATCAGCTGGAATGTCTGGTCGGTCATGGGAATGCCCTCCGCTCCGGGGAAGCCCCGTTGATTGAATCGGGGTTATTGTTGTTGTCCAGCATGGGGAACAGCTCCTTGTCTAAGGGAATGGGGCAGGGCGCCCATGATCAGTCATCTCCCTGCGCCAGCAGGCTGGCATTGCCGCCGATGGCTGCGGTATTGATGGTACGGGTGCGCTCGGTAATGAAACGCAGCAGGTAGTGCGGTCCGCCGGCCTTGGGGCCGGTACCGGACAGCCCCATGCCACCAAAGGGTTGGACGCCCACAACGGCGCCTATCATATTACGATTAACGTACACATTACCTACGCGAATGCGACTTTCGATATAAGAACAGAAACCCTCGTTGCGACTCTGGATACCGAAGGTCAGGCCGTAGCCGCAGCGGTTGATGCTGTCGATTACCTGATCCACCTCCTGTGCCCGGTAGCGGATGATGTGCAGTACCGGACCGAAGTGCTCCCGGTCCAGCTCATCCATGGATTGCAGACGCAGGGCGGTGGGAGTGACAAACTCGCCGCGCTGCTGCCAGTCCTCCGGTACTGCGGTCTGCGCCAGCAGGCGTCCGCGCTGACGATAATCCTCTATATGGGCCAGCAGCTTCTGCCTGGCCCCGGCATCGATCACCGGGCCCACATCCGTGGCCAGATCCCGGGGATCACCCAGTTGCAGCTCCTGCATGGCACCAGCCAGCAGACCTTCTACCTTGTCGGCGATATCTTCCTGCACAAACAGCACCCGCAGGGCGGAGCAGCGCTGCCCGGCACTGGCAAAGGCCGACTCGACCACATCCGCCACCACCTGTTCAGGCAGGGCGGTGGAGTCCACCAGCATGGCGTTCTGACCTCCGGTTTCGGCTATCAGGGTGGCCAGCGCGCCGCCCTGGCGCTGGGCCAGACTCAGGTTGATCTGCTGTGCGGTGGCGGTAGAGCCGGTAAACACCACACCGACCACCCGGGGATCGCCGGTCAGTACCGGGCCCAGCTCCCGGCCGGAGCCGGGCAGCAGTTGCAGCACATCCCGGGGGATACCCGCCTCATGGGCCAGCTGAACACAGCGATGGGCTACCAGCGAGGTCTGTTCCGCCGGTTTGGCCAGCACCGTATTGCCGGTTACCAGCGCGGCGGCTACCTGACCGAGGAAGATCGCCACCGGGAAGTTCCACGGGCTGATGGCCACAAATACACCCCGGCCGGTGAGGTACAGCTCGTTGGACTCACCGGTGGGGCCGGGCATGGTCGTCGCCGCGCCCATCTTCTGTTCCGCCTGAAAGGCGTAATAGCGGCAGAAGTCCACCGCCTCACGGATCTCCGCCACGCCATCGGCCAATTGCTTGCCCGCCTCCCGGGCACACAGTGCCATCAGCTCGGCAAAGTGCTGCTCCAGCAGATCGCCCAAGCGGCGCAGGGACGCTGCCCGTTCGCTCACCGGCACGGCATTCCAGCGAGGAAAGGCCAGCGCTGCGGCATCCAGAGCCTGCTGTACCTGTTCGGCCGAGGCCAGCTGTACCTCACCGACCTGCTGTTGGCGGTCAAAGGGGCTGACTACCACTTCGCTCGCTCCCGCAGCGGCCGTCACCGCCGCTGCCACCAGTGACTGAGCGCGCCACTGATGCTGATTCCAGGGCTGCATGGCCTGGCGCAGCGGCTCAAGCTGGCTGTCGATCAGCAGGTTGAGGCCCTTGGAGTTGGGACGTTGCGGCCCGTATAGATCATGGGGCAGGGGGATGCGGGTATTGCGGTAGCTGGCCTTGTTGTCGAGCACTTCCAGCGGATGGCGGCAGAGCTGCTCCACCGGCACCCGCTCGTCAACCAGTTGGTGCACGAAGGAGGAGTTGGCACCGTTCTCCAGCAGGCGACGCACCAGATAGGGCAGCAGATCCTTGTGTGCCCCCACCGGCGCATAGATACGGCAGTAGCTGCCGGCGGGCGCCATCTGCAGCGCCTGCTTGTACAGCGCCTCGCCCATGCCGTGCAGGCGCTGGAACTCGATCGGGCGATTCCCGGCCATACCCAGCAGGCTGGTCAGGGTATGGGCGTTGTGGGTGGCGAACTGCGGGAACAGTCGGCCACGGGTAGCATCCGACAGCAGATAACGGGCACAGGCCAGATAGGCAATATCGGTATTGGCCTTGCGGGTGAATACCGGATAGTCCGCCAGCCCCAGCATCTGTGCATGTTTGATCTCGGTATCCCAGTAGGCACCCTTGACCAGTCGCACGGGAATCTCATCGCCCTGTTCAGCGGCCAGACGGGTGAGCCAGTGCAATACCGGCAGCGCCCGCTTGGAGTAGGCCTGCACCACCAGCCCCAGCTTGCCCCATCCCTTGGCATGCTGGCGATAGACCAGCTCCAGCAGTTCCAGGGAAATCTCCAGTCGATCCGCCTCCTCGGCGTCCAGGGTAATGGCTACATCCAGTTCCCGGGCGCGGGCCAACAGTTGCCCAAGGGTATCCCCCAGTTCGGCGAGCACCCGCTCACGCTGGCTGCGCTCGTAGCGCGGATGCAGGGCGGACAGCTTGATCGAAATGGACGGCGGCGGGGCAGAGGCGGCCTCTTTTGCTGTGGCGGCGCTGACCTTTTCTATGGCATCCAGATAGGCGGCGAAATAACGCTGCGCATCTTCCCGGGTACAGGCCGCCTCCCCGAGCATGTCGAAGGAATAGGTGTATCCCTGCTTGAACAAGGGCTTGCCATTGGTCAGCGCCTCCGGCAGGGTGCGGCCCAGCACGAACTGATAGCCCATCAGCTTCATCGCATGGGACATCACCTGACGCACCACCGGCTCACCCAGTCGGCTGACCAGGCGTCTGAATACCGGCACCGGCTCATCATCCTTCGGATCAACCTTGACCACCCGCCGGGTCAGCATCAACCCCCAGGTAGAGGCATTGACCAGCAGCGAATCACTCTGGCCCAGATATTTTTCCCAGTCGGCAATCGACAGCTTGTCGCGGATCAGCGCCTCGGCCGTACGGGAGTCAGGGACCCGTAGCAGGGCTTCGGCCAGGCACATCAGCAGCACCCCCTCCTGGGTGTCCAGGCTGTACTGCTGCAGCAACTGATCCACGCTGTCGATGGCATCGCCCTGGGCGCGTACCCGCTCGACCAGCTCGGCGGTGCGCTGATTCAGTTGCTGGATACGATCGGGGGAATGATCCAGTACCTGAATCAGCTCTGGCATCAGAGTGTCTTCATCCACCATATAGTGCTGACTGATCTGCTGCGCCAGTTGGAGCAGGTTTTGCTGTTCAAGGTCTGGATGGAGCAATGCCCGGGTATTGTGGTGCTGTTGTCTGTTCTGATCGTGAAGTGGATGAGGCAAGGCCATGCTGTATTCTCCGGCTCGTCGGTGCCCATGCCCGACTGTCAGAACTCAATATAGTCAAAGATCGATATGGGGGTTGCCTGGCGGGATAATTAAGTCCATAATTGCGTCCGTTGTTCAGGCAATGCCTGTGGAAAGCTTTTTACAATCAATAGCTTAGCTTATCGATAGTAAATTTTTCTGATCCGTATTTCGCTCCGCTGCCAAAGGCAGCAGGGCACACCCGTTTAGAGGCCGGGTGGCAGAGTGGTCATGCAGCGGATTGCAAATCCGTCAACGCCGGTTCGATTCCGACCTCGGCCTCCATCTTGAAAGCCCCGCAAACACTGCGTTTGCGGGGCTTTTTTCTGTCAGATCGATTGATCTGACCCCATCTGATCTTTAAAGAAGGCCTGGTTGGCGTTGATCGCCCGCGCGGCGTTTTCCAGGGTCCAGGCGGCGGGGTGATTGTGCTGTTGCAACTGGTCAGCGGTGCGCCGCAGGCTGCGGGCGGCTGCTGCGGGGTGTTGGCGGATCTGTCGCAGGCGCAGCAGTGCCACCCTGATCTGACGTTGCAGGCGCAAGGGCTGCTGGGGTTGCCGTTGCAGCTCATGCAGCTGCTGGATGGCATTACCCACGGCCAGGACCGCCAGGGCACCCTGGGTAACCGGTTGCAGTGGCTCGTCGCTGCGGTTGACGCTCTGGATCAGCTTGAGCAATCGGTGTTGCAGGCGGGTGCGCCAGATCTGCTGGCGTTCGGGGGCGAAGGGGCTTCTGGCCATGTTCACCAGCTCGTTGAGCATCATGCCGGTGAGGTGTTGGCGGCGCCGCCGGGTGTCGGCGGGCCAGAGGAGACGAAAGGCGATATAGGCCAGCAGAGGCCCGGAAACCACCGCCAGAGCAATGGTCACCGACTCAGCAAAGCTCCTGTCCAGTGGATAGACGGGGTGGGATAGCAACAGCAGCGCCATCATGTAATCCATGGAGCCGCTGTTGACTCGTGGGTGCGCCATGAAAGGGACTATCAACAGAATGAACGGCAGCAGCAGGGCAATCATCTGCCATTCATTGCTTGCCCACGGCCAGACCAGCCAGTAGCAGGTCAGTGCCGCAGCGGCGGCTATCGATTGCCAGATGAAGATATGGCCCATGATCCGCGAGGGTGTCTCGAAGGTCGAGAACAGGCTGATCATTACCGAGGCACCGAGCATCACATAGGCACCGGCCTGAAAGTCGGTGACGATCCACAGTGCGGCGATCAGCAACAGCAGGGTCAGGGCGCGCAGCGAGGCATGACGTGCGCCGACCCAATCCCGGTGCAGAACCACCCGGCTGTGGGTAATGCCCATGGCCAGGTGTTCGCCCTCGGTGGCCAGGTGTGTGCGCTGGCAGTCCAGCAACTGGCTCAGTACGGTGAGGGTTGACTGATCCGTGCTGCGCTCGCGACAGGCAGTCAGGGCATCCACTACCTGGCTGGCCGGGGCGTTGTTGTCCAGTGCGCGGGCTGCTGTTTTCAGCGCCTCGGCCATGGCCGGGGCGGCAGCCAGATTGCGCGAGTTCCTGATCCAGAAGGTGGCAGCCACCTGAGCCTGTACCAGCGCGCGCAGGGCCTTGACGCTGCGGTGGCTGCGCGGCGAGCCTGCGGCGTGGGTATCGAACAGTTGCTCGGTGGCGGCGATGTCCTGCAGCAGACGGTGGGTAATCTCGGCCCGAGGCTGGTTGTGACTGTCAGTGAAAGCCTCGGCCATGGCGCGCAGAATGTCACTGCTGCTGCGCCGTACCCGGCTGGCCAACTGGTCTTCGGCGTCGCGTGGAGTGAACAGCAATCCGACCAGCAGTCCCACCAGTACCCCGGTCAATACGGTCAGCAACCGGTCGATACCCAGCAGGAATATCTGCCCTTCCGGTTGCTGGGTATTGAGCAGCACCACCATGGCCGCAGAATAGCCGGACAGCAGGGTGCCATAGGACACCAACCCGCTGAGCAGGTTGCCGACTCCAACGCACAGGCCGATCCACAGCGCCAGGCAGACCACCATGTACGGCAGGTTGCCCCCGGCCAGCAGCACCAGCAACACCCCGAACAGGGTTCCCAGCAGGGTGCCGAGGGCGCGGAACAGGCTTTTCTCCAGCAGCATGCCGCGTACCGGCTGGGAGACCGCCCACACTGTCATGGCCGACCATTGCGGATGCTCGAGGCCGATCCACCAGGCCAGCAGCATCGCCAGCCCTGAGGCCAGGGCGGTGCGCAGGCTGAAGGTCAGTTGTGGTACGTTGAAGCCGAGGCGAGTCAGGCGATAGCCCGGGGTCTTATGCATGATGAATCTGCATTATTCGGCTACGGCTGGAGCAGCGTGCTCGCCAGCCGTGTTCCTGCTTCGGCTCTGGGGTGAAAAGTCGTTATCGGTGAAAACTTCACTGAGAATGCCCTGTTCGATGAAATTGCGTTCACCGACCTTGACCGGCAGGCGCACGGTCAGGTGAATTTCCCCGGCAACCGGTACCTGCAGGGTTACCCTGGGCTCTACCGTCGGCATCGTCAGTCCGCGTTGGTTGCCGATCTTGCTCATGTAGCGGCGTACCAGCTCCAGGTAGGGCGCACAGTGGCGGTTGGCCGACTCCAGCAGTGCGGCCTGGGCGGCCTGCCAGTTATCCTCGCGCTTGAAGGGCACGGTGAATACATGGAAGTCGTAATGGGTGGTGAAGCTTTCGTTGACCACTGGCTCGGAGACGAACAGCGCATTGGGGATCACGATGCGGCGGCCGGTACGCTGGTGCATGTTCTTGCCCGGTCCGACTTCGAGAATGGTGGTCGCCAGCAGCGTTTGGTCAATCACATCGCCGCGTAGATCCTTGACCTGGATGCGGTCACCAAGCACAAAGGAGCGCGAACCGCTTTTCAGGATCGAGCCGGTAAAGCACAGGATCAGTTCCTTGGTCGCCACCACGAAGGCCACCGCTATGGCAACAATCGACAGTGCCAGGGTGCGCAGTTCCTCACCCCAGATCATCACCAGCCCCAGCAACATCAGCAGCAGGAAGCCATTGCGTGAGTTGATCAGCCACTTGCCGCGCAGCTCCGGCGACTGCACGGTGCGCTGGATGAAGCGAGCGGTCAGCGAGCGCAGGATCATGACGGTGACCACCAGTATCACCGAGCTGGCCAGCAGGCTGAGCACGGCATCGGAAATGACAAAATTGTCTGGCAGCCAGTCCACATTCTCGAACATGTTTTACCCCTATCAACAATTACTTACCGATGATGTGCTGTCGCCGGTTCGGCGTCAATCGCCAGCAGCGTCCCGGCGGGGCGGCGGACAGAGCTGAAGCACTGCTCTGCGTGGTGCGGATATATAACAGCGCAAGGCTATTAACCCAAAAGTGAACTAACCCTGATGGGTGGTTAATTACGGGTTTTATAGTGGTTTTATAATGGCTATCTGATAACTGTTATTGAACTCTGGATCACCCGTGCGGGTGGAATTGCTGTTTGTGTATTGACCTTGCATATGACAATCAAAATACTGCATGTCGACGGCTGTGGTCGTACCCGGATAGTAGTTGGGGGCAGAGCCACGGACTATTAAAATAAAACCAACAAACGGGATCCTTATAATGATAAATAAAACCTTGTCCAGCTCACTGCTGTCCATGTTGGCAGCGGGCGCACTGTTGCTTTCCTCTACAGCAATGGCGACCAACCCGGCACCGCCAAGCACGCCGAATCCGCCCGCTGAAGAATCGCCCTACGTACGCGGCCCCAACCCCACCGTATCCTTTCTGGAAGCCCGCAGCGGTCCGCTGAGCGTACGTACCAGTCGCGTTTCCAGCCTGGTAAGCGGCTTCGGTGGCGGCACCATCCACTATCCGACCGGTACCACCGGCACCATGGGCGCTGTCGTGGTGATTCCGGGGTTCGTATCCGCCGAGTCCTCCATCGACTGGTGGGGACCTAAGCTGGCTTCCCATGGCTTCGTGGTGCTGACCATCGATACCAACACCGGCTTCGACCAGCCGCCGAGCCGTGCCCGTCAGATCAATAACGCCTTGGACTATCTGGTGTCCCAGAACAGCAGCCGTACCAGTCCGGTGCGCGGCATGATTGACACCAATCGGCTGGGTGTGATCGGCTGGTCCATGGGTGGTGGTGGCACCCTGCGGGTGGCGTCTGAAGGCCGTATCAAGGCTGCCATTCCGCTGGCGCCGTGGGATACTGTCAGCAGCTACGCTGCCAACGCCCAGGCACCAACGCTGATCTTCGCCTGCCAGGCGGATATCGTTGCACCGGTAGCAGCCCATGCTTCGCCGTTCTACAACCGCCTGCCCAACAGCATCGACAAGGCCTATGTGGAAATCAGCGGTGGCAGCCACTACTGTGCCAACGGTGGTGGTCTGAACAACAACGTGCTGAGCCGTTTCGGTGTGTCCTGGATGAAGCGCTTCCTCGACGAAGACACTCGCTACAGCCAGTTCCTGTGTGGCCCGAACCACAGATCCGATCGGGATATTGCTGACTACCGTGGTAACTGCCCGTA
>JAAYHO010000320.1 GCA_012735335.1 Gammaproteobacteria bacterium | reverse complement strand
TCCGAACTGTCCATGAGAGTACCTTCAACAATAAAACAAATCAAAATGTTTTTAATGGGTGCTGGCAGAGCACATGGGTCTGACGTATCTTGCAGGAGCACACCCCTGACATCACAAAAAAGGAAAACAGGATGCTGACAAGAAAGATACACAGGTTGTTGGTAGTGCTGACTGCCTGTCTGCTGCTGCCGCTGCAGACGGTGTTTGCCCAGCAAGAGGGTGAGCAGGCCCGTGCTCTGCTCACGGAGGCGGTCGATTACTACAAGGAAAACGGCGACAAGGCGCTGGCGGTCTTCAGCCGACAGGGGCCCTTCGTCAAGGGTGATCTGTATGTATTCGCCATCAACACCAGCGGCATCATGCTGGCCAGCGGCGGGCCGTCGGTGATGCTGATTGGCCGGGACATCATGAACACCATCGATGATGAGCTCAAGCCCAAGTTCGAGCAGGCGCTGAGTCTGCCGGAGAACGGTGAGATTCTTGAGGCGGACTATCCCTGGGGGAACTGGAATACGGCCGGGCGTACCATTACCAAACGGGTGTACTTCCAGCGGGTGGGGGATACGGTGTTGGCTGTTGGGTATTACCAGCCACGGGCCAGCTCGGAACAGGCGCTGGAGCTGCTGAATACTGCCGCTGAGGCGGTGAGCCTGCAGCCGCAGGAGACCTTTGCCGCGATCAACGCGTTGGATAAAAACTACTATCAGGATGATCTGTATGTCTTTGTGGTGGAACTCGGCAGCCAGCGCTTTGTTGCCCACGGCTCGAACCTGCGCCTGATCGGCCGGGATTTCGCTGCGCTGGCCGACCAGGTGGGCAAGCCTTTTGGCCAGGAAGCGCTGGATGCCATCAACACCAAGGATATGGTGGAGTTCGACTACCAGTGGAAGCACCCGATCACTGGCGATATCGAGCACAAACACGCCTTTGCCCGCAAGGTCGGCAATTACCTGGTGGCGGTGGGTTACTACCAGCCAAACAACGGGGACGCTCAGCAGGACTGATTTCAGGTGGCCGGGTTCCATCCCGGCCACCTGGGGTTCTCAGCCGAACACCTCGGCATTGACCAGATCCCTCGGCCGCTCACCACGCAAGCCTGCCAGCAGATTTTCCAGCGCCCGCTGGGCCATGGCGGTGCGGGTTTCACGGGTGGCTGAGCCTATGTGCGGCAGGCACACCACATTCGGCATGCTGAACAGTGGCGAGTCGGCCAGCGGCTCCCGGGCAAACACATCCAGCCCCGCAGCGCGGATCTGTCCGGCCTGCAGGGCTGCTATCAAGGCTTGCTCATCCACCACCGGGCCACGGGAAGCATTGATCAGGATGGCTTCGGATTTCATCATCGCCAGTTCGGCGGCTCCAATGAGGTGGTGGGTTTCCGGTGCCAGCGGCACGATCGGGCAGACAAAATCCGCCGTGCTCAGCAACTCCTCCCGAGGTACAAAACGTGCCCCCAGTTCCTGCTCCAGCTCGGGTTTCGGGCGATTGCCGCTGTACAGGATATTCATGCCGAAGCCGAATCGTCCGCGCCGGGCAATGGCGGCGCCAATCTTGCCCAGACCGATGATGCCCAGCGTCTTGCCATGCACATCACAGCCGAAATGGGCTTCACCGATCGGTGCAGTCCAATTGCCTGCCTTTACCCAGGCATCCAGCTCCGGTACCCGTCGAGCGGTGGCCAGCATCAGTGCCAGAGCCAGGTCGGCGGTGGTCTCGGTCAGCACGTCCGGGGTGTTGGTCAGCATGATGCCCCGGCTGCTGAGGTAATCCACATCGTAATTGTCATAGCCGACGGAGATGGTGGAGAGAATTTCCAGCTGCGCCGCATCGGCCAGCTCCGCGGCACCCAGCCGCCCGTTGCCGATCAGGCCGTGAGCTTGTGGCAATGCCTGCTGGAGCTGCGCTCGCGCATCACCCAACTCGGGTTGGAGCAGCAGGATATTGAATTCATCCTGAAAGGGTGCGAGTAACGCCGGAGGCACACGACTGAAAGCGAGGATGGTCTTTTTCATGGACAGGCTCTTTGTCTGGGGCAGCACAAACTGCAGGCACGGATCAGCGGCTGGCTGGATGGTGGGTGAGGGTACAACAGAAAGAGTGGGAGAGGGTGGGGGCAGACGAAAGGTTGAAAGCAATAATGCGGACAGGCATACAAAAATGCCCGAAACATTTGCATGCTTCGGGCATTTTTAAGATGGTTGCGGGAGCAGGATTTGAACCTACGACCTTCGGGTTATGAGCCCGACGAGCTACCAGACTGCTCCATCCCGCGTCTGAGGTGGCTCATTCTACGGGTTTTGCGAAGGCTGTCAAGCAGTTGATGCAAAAAGAATTTTTAAACGCCGCTGATTACCGGGGCGGGGTCGCTAACCTGCATGGGTGATATCATTATGATGTTGAATGCTATGTGGTACGCAGGTGATGACTGGTGCTGCTTTTTCGTTGGAGACAATCCGCGTCCGTGCTATATCAATACAAGAATAAACAAGGAACGTACATGACACGAACGGCAGACCCTTACCGAACGTCCTGGTTGGCGGAGTTTACCGATCCGCGTCTTGAGGATGCCTACCGGCTGCATATGCAACCCCTGCAAGCCCGCCAGTTGCGGGTTGCATTGTATGTCTGGGGCAGTCTTATTCTGGTCTTTGGCCTGTTGGATCTGCAACATCTGGGCTGGACGCAGACGTTTCTTGTGCTTGCTGCCTGCCGCATCGCGCAGGCGGCGATGCTGTTTGTACTGGCCTTGGTGCTGCGTGGCCGTCCGCATCTGGTCAGTAGTGGATATGCGGTTACTGCGCTGGAAGTGGTCGGCTTCTTTCTATTCCTTCCCATTTACTTCCTGCGCCCGGAAATCGCGACGCTGACCGTCGGTGTGATTGGTCTGATGTTGCTGGCCATGTTTCTGTTCATACCCAATACGCTGCGGCTGACCCTGTTTGCTGCTTTGGTGGGTGTGGCTCTGACCCTGGCCTGCATTGTCATTAATGGCCGGAGCTTGGAGGTCATCATCGGTGCAATGTTTCTGCTGGGACTGCCGACCATTACCGGTTTTGTCGCTGGCCAGCAATTACATACCGTGCAGCGCAAGCAATTTGCCATGTTCAACCAGGTACAGATTGCCAACCGGGCGTTGAAGAAAGAGGTGGAGCGGCGCAAGTTGCTGGAAGAGGAGCTCAAGCGCCAGGCGACTACCGATCCGCTGACTGGGCTGTTCAACCGCCGCCAGTACGAGATGCTGTTCCGCCGTGAGCGCGAGCGCTGCCGTCGTCAGGGTACGACCATCTGTGTGGCCATGGCGGATCTGGATCACTTCAAGAAGCTCAACGACCAGCTGGGCCATGACAGCGGTGATGTTGCTCTGCGGCATGTGGCCAGGCTGCTCACTTCCCAGCTGCGTGAGGGCGATGTGGTCGGGCGTTTTGGCGGCGAGGAATTCATCATCCTGCTGCCGGATACCGATGTGCGCGAGGCGCAGACGGTGATCGAGCGCCTGCGCCGGACACTGGAGGCCAATCCGGTGCCGCTGGAGCAGCGGACCTGGAAACTGACCGCTACCTTCTCCGTTTCTGCGGTTCTGGAAGGGGAGCGGGATATTGCCGAGACGTTGCGTCGGGTGGATGCCGGACTGTATCAGGGCAAGCATGCCGGGCGTAATCAGGTAGTGGTGGTGTGATGAGGTACAATGCCGGGCATCGGTTTCAGGATGTCCGCCTTGCGCAAGATCATTCATATTGATTGCGACTGCTTCTACGCCGCCATTGAAATGCGCGACGATCCGCGCCTGCGCAATCGGCCGCTGGCGGTAGGTGGCGACCCCGGCAAGCGCGGTGTGATTGCCACCTGTAACTATGAAGCCAGAGCCTGGGGCGTGCGCTCGGCGATGGCGTCGGCCTACGCTAAAAAACTCTGTCCTGACCTGTTGATCGTGCCGGGACGCATGCCGGTATACCGCGAGGTGTCCGCCGCCATTCAGGCGATCTTCCATGGATACACACCGCTGGTGCAGCCGCTGTCGCTGGACGAGGCCTACCTGGATGTGACTGGCAGTGAGGCCTGCCGGGGCAGCGCTACCCTGATTGCCCAGGATATCCGCCGCCGGGTGTACGAGAGTCAGGGTATTACCGTGTCCGCCGGGGTGGCGCCGAACAAGTTTCTGGCCAAGATTGCCAGTGACTGGAACAAGCCCGATGGACTCAAGGTGATCCTGCCCGATGAGGTGGATGAGTTTGTCGCGGCGCTGCCGGTCAATCGCTTGCCGGGGGTGGGCAAGGTGACTGCCCAGCGTTTGCACAATCTGGGACTGGACACCTGCGCCGAGGTGCGTCAGTGGCGCAAGCAGGATCTGTTCCGCGAGTTCGGCAGCTTCGGTGAGCGCCTGTGGGAGCTGGTTCGCGGGCTGGATGAGCGGCCGGTGGTGGTGGACCGGGTGCGTCAGTCGGTGAGTGTGGAAAACACCTACGAGCAGGACCTGCCGGATCTGCCCGCCTGCCTCGCTGCCCTGCCGCCGCTGCTGGACAAGCTGGCCCAGCGCCTCGGGCGGTTGGAGGGTGAATATCGGGTCAGCAAGCCCTTCGTCAAACTCAAGTTTCAGGACTTTACCCAGACTACCCTGGAGCAGGCGGGGGCGCCGATCACCCCCAGTGGTTTCGAGAATCTCTGTACCCTGGCCTTTGCCCGGGGCAACCGGCCGGTGCGTCTGATCGGTGTGGGTGTGCGCCTGGACAGCGCCTATGACCCGCTGGGTGAGCAGCTGTCGCTATTCTGAGGCAGCGGCCTTGCTGCATGCCGGGCACAGGTGATTGTCGCCCTTGGGTGTCCAGCCCAACTGACTGATGCGCTGCACGGCCTTGGCGGTACGTTGCTGCAGATCGTCCTGCTCCCTGGCGAGAAACTCGAAGGCCTGCTCCCGCTCGCACTGATCACAGCGGATCGACCAGCCGAGCACTGACTGATCGCGCAGGTCCGGGCCGCTGGCGCTGGCGGTCCATTGGCCTGCCGGATTGATCAGGTAGCGGACCTTGCTCACGGTCAGCGGCAGGGGCAGGTCGCGGCTGCCCTTGACTGTGCAGATCAGGGTATCCCCCGGCTGGATGCCACCGCCCTGACCGGTGACCTGATACAGGCCGGGGGCGATGGTGCGGCATTCGATCAGGGTATGTGAGGGGTTCAGCGCCGTGCGCCGGAAGTCATGTTCTGCCATGGGAATGTCCGCCTGTGATGAGACCCACATGATAACACCTGTGCAGGTTCCCATATCACCGTGCTCACTGATGGTCTGCGCCCGGCGGCGTGGCTTATATGATGGGCCCAGCCAAGCCACGCAACAATAACGAGGATAGACGATGAGCGTAATGCAGCTGTTCGACCTGACCGGCAAGGTCGCTTTGATTACCGGTGGTACCAAGGGGCTGGGCCTGCAGATGGCCGAAGCGCTGGGGGAGCAGGGGGCAAAGATTTTCATCAACGCACGCAAGGCCGATGAGTTGCAGCAGGTGGTTGCCGAGCTGAACGCCCGAGGCATCGAAGCTGACGGTATCGCCTGTGATCTGGGCAAGGCCGAGGGCAATCCGGTCGGAACGCTGGTGGATGCGGTGCAGGCGCGCTTCGGTAGTGTGGATATCCTGATCAACAATGCCGGTACCACCTGGGGTGAGCCCGCTGCCGAGCACAGCTATGCCGGTTGGCAGAAGGTGATGTACCTGAACGTGGATGCCTGCTTCCTGCTGGCCCAGGAAGTGGCGCGCCGCTTCATGATTCCGCAGCGCTCCGGCAAGATCATCAATATTGCCTCGATTGCCGGTTTCAAGGGCAACGGACCCAACACCGGCGTGCATACCGCAGCCTACAACACCAGCAAGGCGGCGGCAGTCAACCTGACCCGCGCCCTGGCGGGTGAGTGGGGTGCCTTCAATATCCACGTCAACGCCATCTGCCCGGGTTACTTTCCGACCAAACTGGCCAAGGGACTGGATCATGTGGCCGAAGCCATCATCCGTGATACCCCGCTGGGCCGGGTGGGCGGCGAGGACGACATCAAGGGGCTGGCACTGTTCCTGGCCAGCGATGCATCACGCCATGTGACCGGTCAGGCGGTGGCGGTGGATGGGGGCTACTCGGCAGTCTGACTACTGCAATCCCCCAAGCAGCGCCCGGGCCGCCTGCTGCAGCTGGCCCCGGTGCTGCTGTTCCAGCTCCGTCATGAGCTGCTCATGTTCGTGTCGCCGCACCAGCGGTAGATCCTTCCAGGCCTGATGAGTAGGGATATGCGCGGTGGCGTCGTAGAGATCTGCAAACACCTGCACATCCAGATCGGCCCGACGTGGGCCGCTGTAGTTGTCCAGCAGTACCTTGATGCGGATGGCCGCCTCGATCAGCGGTATCTGATCCTCCACCAGCCCCCGGGCCAGTATGCGGATATCTTCGGCCAGCCGGGTGTTGCGTTCATGGCGTTGCTGCAGTTGGCGCTGGCGGTTTCGCCATACCCGATACCACAGCCAGGCGGCATAACCCGCCAGAATGAAGATCAGCAGCAGGCCGCCGATGACCAGCCATTCGGTGGTATTCATGTGTCAGTCCTTCAGATTCAGGTCGGCCGGATCAAGCGTGCCCCGCTGGCTCAGGTTCAGGCGTGGCGCCCAGAACAGGCCGGTACTGATATGCCCGTTGATCTGGTAATCGATGGGCTTCTGGTGCTCCATCACCTCCAGCAGGCTGCCCAGATGCCGCCAGATATTGGAACGCACGGTCAGGTCGAAATATTCCGAGCCGTAGGCTGGCACGGTAAAGGCGCGGTCAGTCACCCCGGTAGCCAGCCGCATGTTGTTCAGGTGGATCTGATAATGCATGCCACGGATGGGCAGCGCGCGATCATTGGGGTTGTCCACTCGCATGCGCAGCCGGAAGGACTGTTCCCAGAGATTGGCCTTGAGCATTTCCACATTGGCCAGGGTCACCTCGGGTTCGGTATAGGAGCGGTTGAACACCGCACAGCCATTCAGGCTGAGCAGGCCAGCGAGCAATACCAGCACCAGTCCGGTTGAGCGCATCAGCAATGGGAATCCCTCCATTTATCCTGCCTTGGGGTGTGGATGAAGTTGTCGACAACCGGCAGCCTGTCCATACTAGGTTCTGTTGCAATGAAACGGCAACTGACCGTACCACCTATTTGAGACAAGGGAGTGAAAAGATGGCAACTTTCGAGGTGGTTTTCCAGGGCCAGGTGCGACCGGGTGTAGAGATTGCGCAGGCCCGGGCACGGATCGGGCAGCTCTTTCAGGTGGATGACCGCCAGCTGGATATCCTGTTTTCCGGACGTCGCATCGTCATCAAGCAGGGCCTGGATGATGCCGCTGCGGAAAAGTACCGTCAGGCCATCGAGCGGGCCGGCGCCCTGTGTGAGGTGCAGCCCACGGGCAGCGAACAGGCCGGAGCTGCCGCTGAACCGCCTGCCGCGCCGAGCGCCCCGCAGCCGGAACCGGCGATTGCCCAGCGCGCTTCCTCCGGGCCGGAGCCGCGGGATGGTTATATGGCCGCCTTTGCCGATGTGCAGGCGCCGGATCTGCCGTTGGCCCCGCTGGGCGCGGATATGCAGGACAGCTATGCGGATTACACGCCGCTGGATATCGACCTGTCAGCCTTCAGTCTGGCCCCGGTGGGAGCCGATCTGGAGCAGTTGCCCAATCCGCCGCCACCCCCGGCACCGGATACCAGTCACCTCAAGGTGGCCGATGAGGACTGAGCCGCTGCTCAGTAACGACAGCACTGCTTGAACTTGCGCCCCGATCCGCAGGGGCAAGGGTCATTGCGCCCCGCGCTCAGCGGATGGTTGGGATCAATGAAGTACCAGCGCTCGCCCAGTCGACAGAAGTCCGAGCATTCCAGGTGGCGCTGTTCGCTGCCATCCGGATCAGCCCAGCGGGCAGCAAAGGTGACCTGGGTGCGCTGGGCCGTGCCACTGTTCACATCTTCCTGCATGACCTGCAGCCCCAGCCACTGACTGTCCCGGCTCCATTGCGCCATGGCCGCCCGGTCCAGCTGTGGGCGCTGGGCGGGCAGCGTGGTGTCGACCAGATAATCGATCAGCCCCAGTACATAGGCACTGTAGCGTGAGCGCATCAGGCGCCCGGCATGGGTGGCGGGCTGACCCTGATGCAGTGGCTGGCAGCATTGATCGTAGCTCTGGCCATCGCCGCAGGGGCAGGGCGCGGATGAAAGGGGCGTCGACGACATACGGGGGCTCCTGTTGCAGGGGGCGCCAGCACAGCTGGGCACATGGTCGTGCCCGGGATGGTATCATCCGCGCTCTGCTCCGGAGTACGCATGCTCAACGATGACCTGAAAAACCAGATCCAGACTGCCTACCGCAGCTTCCTCGAAAACAAGTCGCTGAAGCCGCGCTACGGCCAGCGGCTGATGATCGCCGAGGTGGCCAAGCTGTTCGGTGGTGTCGAGCTGGATGAAGAAGGTCATCGGGACGGGGAGGCGGCGGTGGCCGTGGTCGAGGCCGGTACCGGTACCGGCAAGACGGTGGCCTATTGCCTGGCCGGTATTCCCATCGCCAAGCACCTGGGCAAGCCGCTGGTGATCTCCACCGCCACGGTGGCGCTGCAGGAGCAGATCGTGCTCAAGGATCTGCCGGACATTCAGCGTAACGCCGGGCTGGACTTCCATTTCGCCCTGGCCAAGGGCCGGGGCCGCTATGTGTGTCTGTCCAAGCTCGATCAGCTGCTGCAGGACAATCAGGCGCTGGCCAGCCGTCAGCAGGGCTTTGCCGACGAAGGGTTCCGCATCGATGTGGATGAGGCCGGGCTCAAGCTCTATACCCGTATGGTCGAGGCGCTGGCCAGCAACAAGTGGGATGGTGAGCGCGACTCCTGGCCCGAGGCGCTGGAGGATCAGGACTGGTCCCGCCTGACCACCGACCATATCCAGTGCACCAACCGCCGCTGCGGGCACTTCAACCAGTGCGTGTTCTACAAGGCCCGGGAAGGCATCCAGAAGATCGATGTAATCGTCACCAACCACGACCTGGTGCTGGCCGACCTGGCGCTGGGTGGTGGGGCCATTCTGCCGAACCCGCAGGACTGCCTGTACGTATTTGATGAGGGTCATCATCTGCCGGACAAGGCCATCAACCACTTTGCCCATCACACCCGCATGGCGGCCACCACCGACTGGCTGGATCAGTTGGACAAGAACCTGACCAAGCTGCTGGCCCAGCACCCGCTGCCGGGGGACTTCGGCCGCCTGCTGGAGCAGGTGCCGCAGCTGGCCCGGGAGCTCAAGCCGCACCAGCAGTTCATGACCCAGGCGCTGGGTGAGGTGGCGGACTTTGCCAGCAGCGAGGACCTGAGCGGGCATGTCCGCCCCCAGTACCGTTTCGAGCATGGACTGGTGCCGGAACATCTGCGGGAGATGGCGCTGGAGCTCAAGGCCGGATTCGGCCGCATCACCGATCTGTTGCAGCGGCTGGTCGACCTGCTCAAGGATGCCATGGATGGCGAGGTGACCGGCGTCCACCAGACCCAGGCCGAGGAGTGGTTTCCGCTGTTCGGTGCGCTGCATGCCCGGGCCGACGGCAACTGGACGCTGTGGACCCAGTTCAGCCTGGAGGACCCGGAGAACAAGCCGCCCACCGCCCGCTGGCTGACGCTGACCGAGCAGAGCGATCTCGAAGTGCATGTCAGCCCGATCCTCGCCGCCGACACTCTGCGCCAGTATCTGTGGCACAGCGCCTTTGCTGCGCTGGTCACCTCTGCGACCATCACCGCGCTGGGCCGCTTCGACCGCTTCAGTCACCGCGCCGGTCTGCCCAAGAGTGCCGTCTGCACCCTGGCCCCGAGCCCATTCCGTTATGCCGAGAGTGGCGTGCTGCGGGTGCCGGATCATGGCGCAGACCCACGGGACAACGCCGGGCACAGCGCCGCCATCATCGAACACCTGCCGGATATCCTCGCCGACGAGCCGGGCAGCCTGGTGCTGTTCTCCTCCCGGCGGCAGATGCTGGAAGTCTACGCCGGGCTGCCCGCCAGTTTCCGCGAGCGGGTACTGGTGCAGGGCGATCTGTCCAAACAGGAACTGATCCGCCAGCACCGGGCGCGGGTCGACAAGGATCAGCAGAGCATCATCTTCGGTCTGGCCAGCTTTGCCGAGGGGGTGGATCTGCCCGGCAAATACTGCGAACACGTGGTGATTGCCAAGATTCCCTTTGCCGTGCCGGACGATCCGGTGGAGGCGGCGCTGTCCGAATGGATCGAACGCAACGGCGGCAACCCCTTCATGGAAATCGCCGTGCCCGACGCCTGCCTGCGCCTGGTCCAGGCCTGCGGCCGCCTGCTGCGCACCGAACAGGACACAGGTACCATCACCCTGCTGGACCGGCGCCTGGTGACCCAGCGTTATGGCAAGGCGATTCTCAATGCGCTGCCGCCGTTTCGGCGGGAGATCGGGTAGCGGCAGAGTAGTAACCCACCACTCGGACAAGAACCAAGAACATGACCCAGGTACAAGGCTATTTCGACCCCCGATTTGAAACCGTGCGCGAACTGTTTGCCCAGCAGCAGAGCGACCCCCAGGCCCGTGGTGCGGCGCTGTGCGTCACCGTGGGCGGCGATACCGTGCTGGATCTGTGGCACGGGGTAACCGACAAGGACAACAGCCAGGTCTGGGAGCAGGACACTCTGGTCAATGTGTTTTCCTGCACCAAACCGCTGGGCGCGGTGGCGTTGCTGCAACAGGTACAGGCCGGGCGCATCGGGCTGGATGCTGCGCTGGCGGATATCTGGCCGGAATTCGCCCAGGCCGGCAAGCAGGACATCAGCCTGCGACAGATCCTCAGTCACCGCTCCGGTCTGTCGGCGATCAGCGCACCGCTGGCACCGGAAGCCCTGTTCGACTGGCAGGCGATGACAGCTGCGCTGGCCGCCCAGGCCCCCTGGTGGACGCCGGACAGCGAGCACGGCTACGCCCCGTTGACCTATGCCTGGCTGCTCGGCGAACCGCTGCGGCGGCTGACCGGGCAGATGCCGGGAGATTACCTGCGCGAGCAGGTCTGCCAGCCGCTGGGTATGGACTTCCATGTCGGTGCGGCGGATGCAGATCTGCCGCGGATCGCGCACATCTCGCGCCTGCGCAACCAATCCGGAGATGAATACGCCCGGGCGCTGTTCAGTGCCATGGGCGATGCCGAGGGGCTGGCGTTCAAGGCCTTCGCCAACCCCAGCAGTCTGCAGACCAGTACCAACAAGCGGGAATGGCAGCAGGCGCAGATACTCGCCGCCAACGGCACCGGCAACGCCCGGTCGCTGGCGCGCTTCTGGCAACTGCTGGCCCATGACGGCGAGCTGGACGGGGTGCAGCTGCTGGACGCCGAGCTGGTACAGCTGATGCGCCGGGAACACAGCGCAGGTATGGATCGCACCCTGCTATGCCCGACCCGCTTCGGGCTGGGGGTGATGCTCGAGCAGCAGTGGACAGGTGGCAGCTTTGGCATGGGGGCCAATGCCTTTGGTCATCCGGGTGCTGGTGGCGCGTTGGGCTTTGCCGACCCCGACGCCAGAGTCGGCTTCGGTTATGTCACCAACACCATGGGCCCCTATGTGCTGACCGACCCCCGGGCCGGGGATCTGAGTCGGGAGACCTATCGCTGTCTGCGGGAGTTCTGTTGAGCGGAATCAATGGGTGGCGGCCAGCGGTTATGGCAAAATTGGCCATTCCCCCTGTTCAGGAGCCCGCCCCGTGAAATACAGCATCGCCGATATGCGCCGCAACTACACCCGCGACGGACTGGTCGAAAGCCAGGCACCGGATGACCCTTACAGCCTGTTCGGGCTCTGGTTCGGTCAGGCGGTGGAGGTGGAGTCCACCGAACCCAACGCCATGATGCTGGCCACGGTGGACGGCAACGGCCAGCCGCATCTGCGTACCCTGCTGCTCAAGGGCTTCGATGAGCAGGGCTTCGTGTTCTTCACCAACTACCAGAGCGCCAAGAGCGAGCAGTTGCTGGCCCACCCGGTGGCGGCCATGACCTTCTGGTGGCCGGATCTGGAACGACAGGTGCGTATCGAAGGGCGGGTCGAGCAGGTCGGTGACGAGGAATCGGATCAGTACTTTCACAGCCGCCCGCTGGGCAGCCGTCTGGGCGCCTGGACCTCACCCCAGAGTCAGGTGATCAGCGGACGTGAGGAGCTGGCGCAGCGGCTGGCGGAAGTAGAGGCCCGCTATGCCGATGAAGATCCGCCCCGACCGCCGCACTGGGGCGGCTTCCGCCTGCTGCCGCAGATGATCGAATTCTGGCAGGGCCGCCCGAGCAGGCTGCATGACCGGTTGCGCTACCGGCTGGAGAATGGGCAGTGGCTGCGTGAGCGCTTGGCACCCTGAGCGGGTATTGTGTCGAGATAGAACTCGATACTCCCAGACGACATGACGCCGGTGGAGTGCCGCTCCCGGTTAGCGCTCCAACCACTCCACCACTCCCGTGCCCGCCACCAGCCCGCTGGCAAAGCAGGCGGTCAGTAGGTAGCCGCCGGTCGGGGCTTCCCAGTCGAGCATTTCTCCGGCGCAGAATACTCCGGGCAGGGCTCTGAGCATCAACTGTTCATCCAGCGCCTCGCGTAGCACGCCGCCGGCGCTGCTGATCGCTTCATCCAGCGGGCGGGTGGCGGACAGGCGCAGGGGCAGGGACTTGATGCCGGTAGCCAGCCGCGCCGGGTCATTCATCTGTTCCTTGCTCAGGCATTCATGCAGCAGGGCGACCTTGAGCGGATCCAGTCCGGCGCGCTTGCGCAGCACGCTGGACAGGGACTGGCCCTTGCGCGGTTGGGCCAGCAGGTTCGACAGCTGCTCAAGTGAGCGGTCCGGGGCCAGATCCAGTTGCAGTTCGGCCAGCCCCTGGTGCTCGATCAATTCCCGCAGCGGTGCGGACAGGGCGTAGATCAGGCTGCCTTCCACGCCGTCGGCGCTGACAATGCATTCGCCCCGCCGTTGCAGCCGTTCGCCGCCCAGGCTGGTGAGGCTGGCGACCACGGCCTTGAGTGGCTGACCGGCAAAGCGCTGGGTCAGATGGTCGCTCCACTGGCAGAGAAAGCCGCAGTTGGCCGGCACCAGTGGCCGGATCGCCACGTCCCGGTCGGCCAGGCTGGTTACCCAGCGGCCATCCGAGCCCAGTCGTGCCCAGCTGCCGCCGCCCAGAGCCAGCACCACCGCGTCAGCGTGCAGTCGGCGTGGGCCGTCCGGGGTTTCGAACAGCAGACGTTGCTCGGCATCCCAGCCCTGCCAGCGGTGCCGGGTATGCAGTTGCACCCCGGCCTCGCGCAGGCGCTTGAGCCAGGCGCGAAGCAGTGGTGCGGCTTTCATGTCGGTGGGGAAGACCCGCCCGGAGGAGCCGACAAAGGTGTCTATGCCCAGATCGTGAATCCACTGGCGCAGGGCAGTGGCGTCCATCGCCTGCAGCCATTGGTCGACCCAGGGGGCGGCTTCCCGGTAGCGGCTGACGAAGGCCTCAGCGGCTTCGGAGTGGGTGATATTCATGCCGCCGACCCCAGCCAGCAGGAACTTGCGACCCACCGAGGGCATGGCATCGAACAGTGCCACCCGCAGCCCGGCCCGGGCGATGGTTTCGGCAGCCATGAGACCGGCGGGACCGCCACCGATAACGGCAACCAGAGGTGAATCAGAGGGCGAGGGCTGGGGCATGGGCGGCTCCGTTTCTGAGGTGCGGCGCAGTGTAGCGCAAAGCCGGTTCCGGCCCTACGGGAATGCTGTTAACAAGCAAATACTGTAAGAATTGTGTCGCTGGGTTTAGAATCCTCATCCTTTTGTGTGCGACACTCTGTCGCGTACACGATGTTGTCTGCTTCGCCGGTTGCGGCTGGAAGCTGGTTCGAGGAGTCGCTATGAGCGAGAAACTGGAAAATCTGGTCAGCCTGCTGGGGCTGGAACAGATCGAGGAAAATCTGTTCCGAGGCTGCAGCGAAGATCTGGGTTTCCGTCAGCTGTTCGGTGGCCAGGTGCTGGGACAGGCGTTATCAGCGGCCAGTCAGACCGTGGCCCCCGAGCGCAACGTACACTCGGTGCACGGCTACTTCCTGCGTCCGGGGGATGCCCGCCTGCCGATCGTCTATCAGGTGGATGCGCCCCGGGACGGCGGCAGCTTCTCCACCCGCACAGTCAGCGCGATCCAGAAGGGCCGCGCGATCTTTACCTTGATGGCCTCCTTCCATGGTGATGAGTACGGGGTATCCCACCAGGCGCCGATGCCTGAGGTGCCCGGCCCGGAGGGGCTGAAGAACGAGTTGGAAATCGCCCAGGCCAACCAGCACATGCTGCCCGAGGCGGTGCGCGACAGCGTGCTCTGCCCCAAGCCGATCGAGATCCGCCGGGTCAATGGCTACAACCCGTTCAACCCCAAGGCTGGTGAGCCCCGCCAGTACATCTGGTTCCGTGCCGATGGTGCCCTGCCGGATGACGATCATCTGCACCGCTACCTGTTTGCCTACGCCTCGGACTTCAACCTGCTGGGCACCGCTGCGCTGCCCCATGGTATTTCCACCTGGTCGCCCCGCATGCAGGTTGCCAGTATCGACCACGCGGTGTGGTTCCATCGCCCGCTGCGCATGGATGACTGGTTGTTGTATGCCATGGACAGCCCCTCCGCTGCCGGTGCCCGGGGCTTCTCCCGTGGTCTGGTATATAACCGCGCCGGTGAGCTGGTGGCCTCGGTGGCCCAGGAGTCACTGATGCGCGAGCGCCGCGACGGTATCTGATATGCAGCTGCGCGGTTGGGTATTTGATCTGGATGGCACCCTGACAGTGGCCCAGCATGACTTTCCGGCGATTCGCCGGGAGCTGGAGATACCGCAGGATCAGGACATTCTCGAGTATCTGGGCAGGCTGCCGCTGGCCGAACGCCGGGAACTGAATGCGCGGCTGGATGCCATCGAGCTGCGCCTGGCGCAGGAGGTGGCCGCCGCCCCCGGTGCGGCGCAGCTGATCCGCGAACTGCATGGGAGTGGGCAGCGGCTGGGCATATTGACGCGCAATCTGCGCGAAGTGGCCATGGCCTCCCTCGACCATATCGGTGTGCTGGATTGCTTTGCCCCGCAGCATATCCTCGGTCGCAACGATGCGCTGCCGAAACCGGATCCGGATGGTATCCAGCGTCTGATGCAGGACTGGCAGCTGCAGCGCAGCGAGACCGTGATGGTTGGTGACTTCCGTTTTGATCTGGAGGCAGGGCGGGCGGCGGGTTGCCACACCTGTCTGGTGTTGCCGCAGAATGACTGGCCGGAGATGACCGACCTGCACGTGCCGGACTGTCACGCGCTGCTGGCGCGCATCCAGTCCTGGCAGGCTGGCAGCTGAGTTACATGCTCAGGCGCATGGACAGGTCCACCGCCTTGATATCCTTGGTCAGACTGCCGATGGAGATGTAATCCACCCCGGTTTCCGCCACCGTGCGCAGGGTCGATTCGTTGATGCCGCCGGAGGCTTCCAGCTTCGCCCGACCGGTATTGATCGCCACGGCGGTGCGCATGTCCGCATTGCTCAGCTCATCCAGCATGACGATATCAGCCCCGGCCTCCAGCGCCTGGCGCAGTTCGTCCAGGCTCTCCACTTCCACCTCCACCGGCTTGCCCGGGGCCAGCGCCCGGGCCTG
>JAAYHO010000041.1 GCA_012735335.1 Gammaproteobacteria bacterium | reverse complement strand
AGGTACTGGATCAACGCCTGGAGCTGCTCGGTCAGCTGTTCGGCGAGCGTGTCGAAAGTATCCGCCAGCGGTCACTGCTGCTCACGGCCTGGGCGCCGACCGGCTTCGATACATTGCTGATCGTCGAGAATCAGGACAGCTTCCTGCGTCTGGTGGAACAGACCCCCGCCGCCACCGCCCTGCTGTTCAGCGCCGGTTTTCGCGCCAGCGCCGGGCGCATCGCCAGCGCCAGCACCCGGTTTGCCTTCCTGCCGGGCTCCGACGCCGAGCACTTCCACCGGCATTGGCAACACACCGCAGCGGGCAGCTTCTTCTGGGGTGATCTGGATTATGCCGGTATGGATATCCTCCGCGCCCTGCGCTCGACCCTGCCGGGACTGCAGGCCTGGCAACCGGGCTATCAGCCCATGCTCGACGCCCTGCTGGCCGGTCAGGGACATACCCCGGAACAGGCGGCCAAGGAACGCCAGCTTGACCCCGGCCTGAGCGGTTGTACCTACGCCGATCAGCAACTGCTGCCTGCCCTGCGCCAGCAGGGACGCTTTCTCGATCAGGAAGGCTTCATGCCCGCCCGGCTCGATTGAGAATCACCGGTCGGCACCGCCGCTGACCAGTTGCGCCTGACGACGGCGAAACTCACTCGGACTGTAGCCGGTCCAGCGGCGGAAGGCGCGGGTAAAGCTGCTCGGATCCTGAAAACCCAGCTCATAGGCAATCCGTGTCAGGGACACCGCCGCATCGGCCATCAGCCGCAGCGCCGCATCCCGACGCACCTCGTCCAGCAGCCGCTCGTAGCTGGTGCCATGCTGGCCGAGTAGCCGCCGCAGATGGCGGGTACTGATATTCATCGGATCGGCAATCTGCTCCTCGCCCAGCACACCCCGGCTCATGCCCTGCTGAATGGCGTGCCGGGTCTTTTCCACGATATCACTGGCTGGCCCACGGGCCAGTACCCCGTGCAGTACTCCGGTCATGCCGTGCAGCAGCCCGGGGGTGGATTCAGGAATGGACAGATCCAGCCACTGACGGGGAATCTTCAGCCACCAGCCGTCGGCCAGTACGTGACCGCCCGGCCAGGGCAGCCGCAGCCTGCTGCCGGACGGCCCCGCCACCCCCACCAGCATGTCCGGTGCCTCTATTCCGCCACGCTGGGCACAGCGCAGCAGCAGGCGACCCAGTACATTGATCAGCGCCGCCATGTGTTGCGGATGAGGGCAGCCCCGGGGATACAGCAGCAGTCGGGCGTCCTCACCGGTGACCCGCAACTCGAGCGTGGCCTGGGTGCTGACCAGTGGGAAGAAGCGCACCAGGTTGTTCACTGCGGTACTGATGCTCATGCTGGCCGATACGGTCAGGCCGATCATCTGCAGCGACAGCGGCAGGTCACTGTCGGCGCAATCGGCGCTCAGGCCGAACCAGTCGTCCCCGCTGAGGCTCTGGGCTTCCTGCCACAGCAGATTGCAGGTGGTCTGATCCATCACTTCGTTATCCTGCAGACGGCGCAGCAGCCGTTCCGCCAACGGCGAAGCCTGCAGGCTCAGGCCGCGCTGCGCCAGCCCCTGACCAATCACCCGTCCCCAGCCACTCCATTCCCTGGGCGTCTCGGCAAGTCCCACCACCCTGTCGATCTGCATAGCTCCAACCTCTGGTTGCACCGGCCATCCCGGCCCGGCTGTTTTTTATCAGAGTACTCTGCCCTGCAGAGAATGGAAAGCCGCATTCAGAGAGCAGATATGGCATTTGTCCGGACACAACAACATTTCGCGTCCCAGTGAGCCGGGTTGCCGATCTGGCTCGCATGCACACTAGGGAACCTGCCGGAGCAGGACACTCTGGACATAAATGGAGCAGATACATGAGAACAAGAATACCGGTGTGGGCGCTGCGCAGCCTGCCATTCGCGATTGCCTTGGCCAGCGCCAGCGGCCCCACCCAGGCAGCCAACTGGTTGCTCAACGGGATCAGTGTTCAGCTGGATTCCCAGATGTCACTGGGGGCCAGCTGGGCAACCAGCAACCCGGACAAGCGTTTCATCCATACCGACACCATGGTCGATGGCAAACCGATGAACGGTCAGGCCACGGCCCGCACCTCGGATGACGGACGCCTGAACTTCAAGCGTGGCGACGTCTTCTCGCAGATCTTCAAGGGCAGTCATGATCTGGAGCTGCGTTACGGCAACTCCGGCGGTTTCTTCCGCGGCATGTACTGGTACGACTTCGAGACCAAGGATCGCGGCCAGCGCTTCTATGATATCGACGACTCCGGTCGCCACCCGCTGCAGAAGGGCTCGGGCGTCACCCTGCTGGATGCCTTCGTCTATCACAACTACAGCATCGGCGATCTGCCGGGCAACATCCGCCTCGGCCGTCAGGTCGTCAACTGGGGTGAGGGCCTGTTCGTCGGCAACTCGCTCAATGCGGTCAACCCGCTGGACGTGGCCGCCTTCCGTCGCCCCGGCTCGGAGGTAAAGGAAGCACTGATTCCGGTGGAGATGCTGTACCTGTCCCAGGCGCTGAACGACAGTCTGACCGTGGAAGCCTTCTATCAACTGAAGTGGGCGCCGACGGTGCCGGATAACTGCGGGACCTTCTTCGGCTCCGACCCGATTTCCCGGGGCTGTCATGACCGTCTGATCGTGGCGGGCATGGACCGTCCGCAGGGCGAGGTGCTGCCGATCCCCGGCAATATCTATATCGCCCGCCAGCGCAAGGACGAGGATGCCAGGGACAGCGGCCAGTTCGGTGTGGCGCTGCGCTGGTTTGTTCCGGCGCTGAATGACACCGAGTTCGGCCTGTATGCCATGAACTATCATATGCGCACCCCGAGTTTCTCGGGTGTGGCGGGCAACTTCCTGACCACCTTCAACCCGGCCGAGCTGGTGCAGGGGCTGGACAATACCGTCGGTGCCGGTGGCTACTTCCTCGAATACCCGGAGGATGTGCGCCTGTACGGAGTCAGCTTCCAGACCAATATCGCCGGCATGCCGGTGGCCGGTGAGCTCAGCTACCGCCCCAACCTGCCGCTGCAGATAGCCGGCAGTGATATCAGTCGCACCATCCTGCAACTGGGCGAGGACAACACCCACCGGGGACTGGTCGGCCTGCCCACCGGCACGGAAATCCGCGGTTATGAGCGCAAGGAGTTCTACCAGGCACAGGTTTCAGCGATCAAGACCATCGACCGGGTGCTGGGTGCCAGCCGCCTGACCCTGGCCGGTGAAGTGGCCTACAACCATATCAGCGGCCTGGGCAGTGGCAATGGCCAGACCAAGTTCGGTCGGGACTCGCTGTTCGGCCAGAGCCCCTTCGCCGATGGCACCTGTTCATCACTGGGCAGCTCACCCCGGGCAGCCAGCTGGTGTGAGAACGAGGGCTACATGACCCGCAACTCCTGGGGCTACCGGATCCGTGGCGGTCTGGAATACAGCAACGTGTTTGCCGGTATCAACCTGAGCCCAACCCTGGCCTGGTCGCATGACGTCGAGGGTTACAGCCCCAACTTCAACGAGAATGCCAAGTCGGTCAGCATCGGCCTGAATGCCGAGTACGCCAACAAGTACACCGCCAGCATCAGTTACACCAACTACTTCGATGGCAAGTACAACACCCTGGTGGATCGCGACTTCGCCTCCCTCAGCTTTGGCGTCAGTTTCTAATCGGCTATGGAGAACAACATGCAAATGCAGAACGTATTTATCGGTGCCTGTGGTCTGGCCCTGAGCCTGGTGGCCAGCGCCGTAGCAGCACAGAGCCTGTCCCAGTCGGAGATCGATCAGCTGGGTACCACGCTGACTCCGATCGGCGCGGAGAAGGCGGGTAACGCGGCGGGTACCATTCCCGAGTGGACCGGTGGCCTGAATGAAAATGCCGGGCAATCCCTGGCCAACCACTTTCTGGAAAACCCCTTCAGGGGCGAGCAGCCGGAGTTCGTCATCACCGCACAGAACTACCAGCAGTACCGTGACAACCTGACCCCGGGGCAGGTCGCCTTGTTCGAACGCTACCCGGAAACCTTCCGCATGCCGGTATACCAGACCCGGCGCTCGGTAGGCTTCCCCCAGTCGGTATATGACCAGGTCAAGCGCACCGCCGGTCAGGCCCAGCTGGTGAATGGGGGTGACGGTGTCGCGGATGTGGAGCCGGGGGCATCCTTTATCTTCCCGCTGCCGAAAACCGGTGGTGAGGTGATCTGGAACCACATGACCCGCTACCGTCTGAACGTGCATCGCTGGTACATGCAGGCCATGCCGCAGACCAACGGCTCCTTCACCCTGATCAAGATGGAAGAGGAAGTCGGTTACCCGAACCTGATGCCCGATGTCGATCCGTCGAGCATGCCGAACAACCTGCTGTTCTTCAAACAGCGGGTCAACGCCCCGGCCCGTCTGGCGGGTAACGTACTGCTGGTACACGACACCCTGGACCAGTTGAAGGAACCGCGCATGGCCTGGGTATACAACGCCGGTCAGCGTCGTGTACGTCGCGCCCCGCAGGTTGCCTATGACGGTCCGGGTACCGCCTCCGATGGTATGCGTACTTCCGACAACTTCTCCATGTACAACGGTGCACCCGACCGTTACGACTGGAAGCTGGTTGGCAAGAAAGAAGTCTACCTGCCGTACAACGCCGGTCAGCTGTCCGAGCCGGGGCTGAAGTACGCCGACGTGCTGAAAGCCGGTCACGTCAACCCGGAGCACACCCGCTTCGAACTGCACCGGGTCTGGGAAGTCCAGGGCAACGTGAAGCAGGGTCAGCGCCACATCTACGCCCAGCGTAACTTCTT
>JAAYHO010000319.1 GCA_012735335.1 Gammaproteobacteria bacterium | reverse complement strand
GTACTCCCCCACCGCCCGGGCAAAGGCCAGCGCATAGCCGGTCAGCAGTGCGGGGAGCAGCGACGGCAGGATCACCCGGCGGATGGTAGTGAAGCGGCTGGCGCCCAGGCTCGCGGACGCCTCCTCGCGCTCGGCCTCCAGGTCTTCCAGCACCGGCTGCACCGTGCGCACCACAAAGGGCAGACCGATATAGGTCAGGGCAATCACCACCCCCAGCTGTGAATAGGCCACCTTGATGCCGAACACATTGAGGTACTGGCCAACCCAGCCGGTGGAGGCATACAGGGTCACCAGCGCGATCCCGGCCACCGCCGTGGGCAGGGCAAAGGGCAGATCCACCAGGGCATCGACGATCTTCTTGCCCGGGAAGCGGTAGCGCACCAGCACCCAGGCCACCAGCGCACCGAATACCAGATTGATGGTTGCGCCGATCAGCGAGGCCCCGAAGGAGAGTTTGTAGGAGGCCACGACCTGCGGATGGCTGACGGCTTTCCAGAAGTCCTCCCAGCTCATCAGCGAGGTATACAGCAGCAGGCCGGCTACTGGAATGATGAAAATGAAGCCCAGATACAGCAGGCTGAAACCCATGGTCAGCCCGAATCCGGGTATGACTTGACGTTGCCTGGCGGCGAAAAACATGGAACACCTCTCAAATGAAAACCCGTTTCCGGCTGCGAGGAGTGCAGCGACGTGGCAATCCAGGGGCCTCGGTGTATCCGGCACCCGCTGGATTGCCACGCTTCGCTCGCAATGACGGTGGTGGGGAGCCAACAGCGTCTTTGCCGGGCACCTTCCACCACAGCTCAGACCCTCGTCATTGCGAGGAGCGCAGCGACGTGGCAATCCAGGGGCCTCGGTGTATCCGGCACCCTCTGGATTGCCGCGCTTCGCTCGCAATGACGGTGGGGCCTCTCGATCAGCGCTTACTCAGAGTCTCGAGAATGCTGTCGAACTGGCCGCCATCATTGAAGTGATCGTTCTGCGCTTTTTCCCAGCCGCCGAACACGTCATCGATGCCGAACAGTTCCACATCGACGAACTTGTCTGCAAACTCTCTGGCGATTTCCGGGTTGCTTGGGCGGTAGTAGTGCTTGGCCGCCAGACGCTGGGCGTCGTCGCTGTACAGGTATTGCAGGTAGCCTTCGGCTGCCTCACGGGTGCCCTTGCGCTCGACGTTCTTGTCCACCACGGTCACCGGCGGCTCGGCGAGGATGCTGACCGAGGGCACCACAATCTCGAACTGACCCTTGCCCAGTTGCTCGACCGACAGGTAGGCCTCGTTTTCCCAGGCGATGAACACATCACCCAGCCCACGCTGGACGAAGGTGTTGGTCGCACCGCGAGCGCCCGGGTCCAGTACCGGCACGTTGGCGAACAGCTTACTGACGAACTCGTAGGCCTTGTCCTGGTCACCGCCGTTCTGTTTCAGCGCGTAGCCCCAGGCAGCAAGGTAGTTCCAGCGGGCACCGCCGGAGGTTTTCGGGTTGGGGGTGATGACTTCCACGTCATCGCGGATCAGGTCATCCCAGTCCTTGATGTTCTTCGGGTTACCCTTGCGCACCAGCAACACGATGGTTGAGGTATAAGGCGAGCTGTTCCTGTCCAGACGGCTCTGCCAGTTTTCCGGAATCAGCTCCGCATGCTGACGCAGGGCGTCGATGTCATAGGCCAGTGCCAGGGTAACCACGTCCGCATCCAGACCATCGATCACCGAACGGGCCTGGGAACCGGAGCCGCCATGGGATTGGCGCACGTTGACGCTCTGACCCTTTTCCGCCTGCCAGTGCTTGGCAAAGGCGGCGTTGTATTCGCGGTAGAACTCACGGGTCGGATCGTAGGATACGTTGAGCAGGTTGATATCAGCCGCCACAGCGGAGCCGACAAACAGGGTCGCCAGAGCGCCCGCCAGGGTATTGCGCAGAATTTTCTTCATGTTCAGTACTCGTGTAAAAGCGTTGCAAAAAAAGGGAAAGCAAGTGGTTCCTGTTACCGGCACATTCGTGTGGCAAGGCTTCTACACAGGCAGGGCTGACTGAATGTGGCACACCGTGTCATGAGGCTCTCCATGTTTTCCATGTTGTGGCCACCTCTGGCGATCCAGTCGGTAGGTTTGTTCTGATGTATCTTCTGATGAAAATCTGGCTCTTCCCGTGGTCGGGTAAGTCAGGACGTCCTGGTCGGTGGCTG
>JAAYHO010000318.1 GCA_012735335.1 Gammaproteobacteria bacterium | reverse complement strand
CGGTGCCGGGTGGTGCTGTTCAGCCTCAACGTCATTGCGAGGAGCGTAGCGACGTGGCAATCCATGGGGCTCGGCACTCCCCGCTCGCTGGATTGTTGCGTTTCGCTCGCAATGACGGCGGAGAGGTGTACGGTGCCGGGTGGTGCTGTTCAGCCTCAACGTCATTGCGAGGAGCGTAGCGACGTGGCAATCCATGGGGCTGGACCCGGGATGGTCAGAGGGGGCTGGGCAGGGCGTCGAGCAGGCAGTTGCGGCCGCTGCGCTTGGCTTCCAGCAGGGCGCGGTCGGCGCGGTTGATGGTGTCGGAGTAGCTGTCCCCCGGCTGCTGTTCGGCCAGGCCGATACTGGTGGTCACCGACAGGGCGCTGGTGTTGATGCGCACCTGCAGCTGCTCGATGGCCAGACGCAGGCGTTCCAGCACTGGTCGGGCGCAGCGCTGGTCGGTGTCCGGCAGCAGCACCAGAAACTCCTCCCCACCCCAGCGCCCACAGATATCATGCTCGCGGATCTCCGCATCCAGCACCCGGGCCACTTCGGTCAGTACCGCATCGCCGCTGTCATGGCCGCACTCATCGTTGATCAACTTGAAGCGGTCGATATCCAGCATGGCCACGCTGAATAGCTGACCGCTGCGGCGGTGGCGTTCGGTTTCTTCCTTGAGCCGTTCGATCAGCAGCCTGCGGTTGGGCAGTCCGGTCAAGGAGTCATGGGTGGCGGCTTCGCGCAGGGCCAGGTTGAGGTCGTGCATCATGTGCTGGTAGCGGTCGGAGATGCGCGCGACCTTTTCCAGCTGGCGCAGCTGGCGATTCACCCGTTCGGTCAGGGTCAGTTCCTTCTCCCGCGCCAGACTCTGGTAGGCGTCGGAAATACGGGTGATGCGCTCCAGCCGGTTGATCAGCTCGCGGTGTTCCTGCCACAGCTCGGCCAGCGGCGCATGCAGCGGGTCGTGCTGATGCTCGGGGCTGTCCAGCAGTTGGCTGATGCGCTCTTCGATCGGCGCCGGTCTGGGTTTCGGACTCATCAGTTGGCCGGGCCGGGGATGATGGCGAAGGGGAAAGTGCAATCTTCCCTGAACTCTTCTGCCAGCTCGGCAACCCGCTCGTTACGCTCGTCGTAATACCAGTTCACGCCTACCGGCTTGCCCTGGTCATGGGCCGCTTCGAGCAGGTCGAAGATGTCCATCAGCGCCTTGATGCTGCTGGTGTTGAGATACAGCAGGGTGATTTCCAGACTCAATGGCCGGGCGGGTTGCTGAGCCAGAAACTGCTCCAGCCACTCGAATACCTGATTGAACAGCTCTTAGGAGTTTTCCGGATAGGAGTCGCCACGCAGGTACAACTGCCCTGCAGCCCAGTCCGAGCGGATCTCCGGGGTGGATTGGGTGCCGCTGATGGTTATGTCGTTCATGAGCAAATCTCGAAAAGTCAGATCACGGCGCGCAGGCTGACAAAGGCCCGGCCATCGTGAGCGGGTGCCAATGTGGCTTGCAACGGCTCGCTGGCCTTGCGCGCAATATCAATCAGGCCCAGCCCGGCGCCGCTGGTGACGACTGCATCCCGGGGTCTGCGCAGCTGTTCCT
>JAAYHO010000317.1 GCA_012735335.1 Gammaproteobacteria bacterium | reverse complement strand
TGACCCGCTGGCGCAAGTTCGACCCGGCGCGTCAGGAGATGATGAAGGTGGAGCTGGCACGGATTCTGGAGCAGGACAAGCTGTCGCCGGATGTCTATGAGGTGGTGAGCAAGTCCCTGGCTTAAGGGTGCGGAGTGTGGGAACAGCTGGGTTTCGTCCACAGGGCGCGGCTGTTCTCCTGCCTGCCAGCGCCTGAATCGCAGACTATTCTCATCATTGATGGTCTTTCGCCAAACGCCTTCGATGTGGCCAGCAGGTCGCAGGCGTGATATCACTATGTCCCGCTGTGTCAGCGCGGTGGGACGTGTCCGTTGATCGTATTCCCTGTGCCCTGACGCTCCAGATACCGTTCGACGCCTCTGATCCGGCTGGTTCAGGGCGTTTTTCGGTATGTTCGACTGGTTAACAAAACATAACCAAGTCCAGTTGGCGGGTCTTGTCGATTCTGGATAGTATCGCCAGACATGCCATCAGGCAGAGTCATATATAAGAACAAGGGGAAGGATTATGCACGAGCCGTTATCATGGCGCGTTTCTAGAAAATCTCTGTCATGCAGAATCGCACTGGCGCTGGGTCTCACCAGCGTACTGTTCGCCGGTTCGTCTTCCGCCCTGGCGCAGACAGCAGCATCCAGCACTGAACTCAAACCAGCCATCATGTCACTCAAGGCGAGCAAGACGCTCCTGCTTGATGTGGCGCATGCTGGCGATCGTCTCGTGGCCGTTGGGGCACGTGGGCATATCGTCTATTCCGATGACAAGGGCGCAACCTGGCTCCAGGCCACCGTGCCGGCGCGCCAGTTGCTCACCGCGGTCTATTTCGTCGATGACAAGCGCGGCTGGGCAGTCGGCCACGACTCGCTGGTACTGCATACGGCGGACGGAGGGGAGTCCTGGACCGTTCAGTACCGTGACCCCGAGCTCGACGCGATGGACGAAGAAGGCTTCGGCTACCTGGAAAAGCCGCTGATGGACGTGCGCTTCCGTGACGCCGATACCGGCTTTGCCATCGGTGCCTACGGTCTGCTGCTGCGCACCAATGATGGCGGCGAGACCTGGGAAGACGTGTCCTTCGACGTGGATAACGAGGAAGGCTTCCACTTCAATGCCCTGACCGAGGTGAAGGACAGCGGTCTGTTCATGGTCGGCGAGATGGGCACCATGTACCGCTCCGCCGACTATGGCGATACTTGGGAGACCCTTGAGGACACACCCTATGACGGTTCCTGGTTCGGTGTATCCGGTACCGGTGAAGCCGGTGGCGTGATTGCCTGGGGTCTGCGTGGCAACGTGTTCCGTTCCGATGACTTCGGCGATACCTGGCAGAAAGTCCCCCTGATGACCCCCAGCAACGGACCGCTCGAGTCCACTCTGGCCGGTGGCGGTCTGACCCTTGACGGCCGCCTGATCATCGTTGGTGTCGGTGGCGTTGTGGCCATCAGTGAAGATGCCGGGCGCAGCTTCGATGTGCGTATCCGCAGCGACCGGGTTGCTCTGGCCAGCGCCACAGCCCTGGCCGGTAACGGCGTGCTGCTGGTAGGTCAGCGTGGTGCGGTGGCCGCGGGCCCCGATGGCGCTGCAGCCAGCTCCGATGCCGTTGTGGTGCCGGTACCGGCGACAGAAGAATAACGATAAGCAACTGACCAACGTCTTGCTTCAATAAGAATTACACGCCAGGAGATTTTGATGTCCACACATCATCAGGAAACCGCTCCGTTTGTCGAGCGGCTGATATTCAACAACCGGCTGGTGGTATTGCTGCTGTTTGCAGCCATTACCCTGTTCATGGCCTTTCAGGCCTCCCAGGTACGACCGGTCACCAGTTTCGACAAGATGATCCCGCTGCAGCATCCGTGGATCGCCAACATGATCGAGCACCGGGATGACATGGCGAACCTGGGTAACTCCATCCGGATCGCCGTCGCCATCAAGGATGGCGACATCTTCTCGACCGAGTACATGGAAACCCTGAAGCGGGTCAACGACGAGGTGTTCTTCCTGCCCGGCGTGGATCGCGCCAACCTGCGCTCGCTGTGGACACCGAACGTCCGCTGGACCGAGGTAACCGAGTACGGTTTCGACGGTGGCCCGGTGGCGGACAAGCCGGCCTATCTGACCGAGGAAGATCTGGAGGACCTGCGGGTCAACATCCTCAAGTCCGGTGAAATCGGCCGTCTGGTGGCGAACAACTTCAAGTCCACCATCATCGAGGTGCCGCTGCAGGAGTCCTATCCCAATCCGGAGAATCAGGGCGAGCTGATCCAGCTGGATTACGGCGAGTTTTCCCGCCTGCTGGAAGAGAAGATCCGCAGTGAATTCCAGGGTGAGAACCCGAACATCAGCATCCACATCATCGGCTTCGCCAAGAAAGTGGGTGATCTGATCGAAGGTATCGTCAAGGTGGTGATGTACTTCGGTATCGCGCTGCTGATCACCTTCGTACTGCTGTTGATCTTCACCCGCTGTTTGAAGAGTTCGCTGATCACCCTGGCGTGCTCGGTCGTCGCCGTTGTCTGGCAGATGGGCCTGCTGCATACCCTGGGTTACGGCCTGGATCCCTATTCGATCCTGGTGCCCTTCCTGGTCTTTGCCATCGGTATCTCCCACGGCGTGCAGATCATCAACGCCATGTCCATGGAGTCGATCACTGCTGACGGCGCCTATACCGCTGCCCGTCGTGCGTTCCGCTCGCTGTACATTCCCGGCATGGTGGCTCTGGTCTCCGACGGTGTCGGTTTCGCCACGCTGCTAC
>JAAYHO010000316.1 GCA_012735335.1 Gammaproteobacteria bacterium | reverse complement strand
GATTGCCGGGAGGGCTTTTCAGAAAGTCCAGGGTTACAGCTGCATCCAGCTGCGCCAGCTTGCGGGTGGCAACTTTCACAAGACTGGCCCAGCGCCGGGTTTTGCCGGTTTCGAAAAGCGTTTGTGTGTCCTTGCAGCGAAAGCTTTTTATCATGTGGGCTTATCGTATATCGGTATTCGATATTTTTCAATCGGAAGGATGCGAGGAATACGCAATGTTGAGAGCAGGCAGGCGAGCTTCGCTCCGTTGGCTGGCGCTGATCTGTGAGCGCTGTCTGATCTGATTCTGGCAAGTGGTCGGTGGGTTGGAAAGGGGTATTGGGACTACTGGGTCACAGATCTATGCTTTAAAAGCGGCCAGACTTGTCGGTTCGCATCTGAATCGGTGGTATTACGGGGCTGGCTGGGCATGATGCGTTCCTCGCATGGGGGCTGCTGATGGAGGTTGATGATGGTAAAAAAGGGGGAGGCGGGCAACTGGGTCGGTAACTGGGTCGATGGTTTATTTCGGTAGTGTCGCCATTCATTCCTTGTTTCAACCCGCTTGTCGTGATGAGCGGGCTACTGGACGAGTGAGGCAATATAGTGCGATTGCTATCAGGAGGATAATGATGGATAGAGTGAAGGGGTTCACATTGATCGAGTTGATGGTGGCCTTAGCGGTGGCCGCTGTCCTGTTAACTATAGCCGTTCCTTCCTTTCAGAATGTTTCCAGAAACAGTGCCGTGCGCACCACCACCAACGACCTGATGTCCACGATCAACCTTGCCCGGATGCAGGCGGTCAGTACGCGTTCCAATATGACGATCACGCCAACTGGTGGTGACTGGAGCAAGGGATGGACCCTGGGGCTTTCAGCTGCCGGTGTGGAAGAGGATATAGAGACGGAGCTGAAGGGCAAGGTTTCTGTAAGTCGTACTGAGGGGAGTGGTGCCTTGATATTCCTTGCCCGTGGTGGACTGCAGGGTGGTGGGGCTGAGTTCAAGGTGAGCCATAACGAAAACTCCGATGTGAGCAGGACGTTCTGCGTCTCGTTCTTCGGCAAGGTCACCCCGGGGGAGTGTTCATGATCAAGCCTTCTATTAATAGTGCGAGCACACAGAGGGGCGTGGGGCTTCTTGAGGTGCTGATCGCGCTTTTGGTGCTGGCCATTGGTGTGCTCGGTTTTGCCGGACTTCAAATGACAGCCTTGAGCAAGAGCAATGATGCGAACCATAGAGCCGCCGCTGTGCTGATCGCGCAGGATGCAATTGAGCGTATTGAGTTGAACCTCTCCCAAAGGGAGGTATATCTCGATGAGGATAATTGGGGGGATGGTGCCGGCCTTCTGGGCGAAGCCCCAGACGATGAGTGTATTGGTGGTGAAACTGTTTGTGAGCCTGCTGAGCTCGCTGAATGGGATCAGAATCAGCTTGCTTGGCAGGCTGCCAACCAATTGCCGGGTGGGAGGATTCTGGCTTCCGATTGCGAGTTCAATACCCGATTCACTTGTGTGATTGTCAGTTGGGACGAACAGGATCCTGATGATTGTATGGATGGCTCTGGGATTGAGCTGGGTAAAGACAGTCGCTGCGTTGTTTTAGAGGTTGCCAGATGAAAAGGACACAATACGGCTCCACATTGGTAGAGCTCATGGTGGCGATGCTGATCGGCTTGGTGCTGACGCTCGCTGCACTGCAATTATTTTTTACCAACCAGCGGACATTCGCGTTGCAGCAGGCGGTCGCTGAGCTGAATGAAGATGGCCAGATGGCCATCCGTTATATGGTTGCGGATATCCGGCAGGCTGGCAGAGGGAGCGCCATAGCGGGATCTATCCCACCCGTGGTTCTGGACTCTACTGCTGATGGCAATACTGGCAGCGATACGCTGGCCCTCAATTACTGGGGAACCACTCCCTGCGCGGACGCTGACTATCCTGCAGAGGATGAGGTGCAGAATGTTTACAGCGTTGCTGGTGGGGTTCTGCAGTGTACCAATGCGTTAACTGGCTCGACCATTGACCTGTTAACTGGGGTGGAAAGCTTCCAGGTGTTGTACGGCCTGGATGGTGATCGTAATGGCAGCCTGGGAGTCACCAATTTTGTCACTGCGAGTGACCTGGATGCAGACTCCGTGATCGTTGCTATTCGCTTTGCCCTGTTACTGTCCTCGGATAGGTTTTCCTTGGGGCAAATAGGCAATACTACACATTGGGTATTGGATCAGGAAGTATCAACGAACGATTCGGATTTGCGCAGGGTGTTCACTTCCACTGTGCAGCTTCGTAACTATAACTGGGATGCGATCTGATGATGAATAGAAATAGATCACAACGAGGAGCAGCGCTGATTGTTGCTCTGATTATCCTGATGATGGTGTCGCTGATGGGTATTTCAGCGCTGCGATCCAGCATGTATTCCGGCAAGGTTGCCACAGGTGTCCAGGCCGACGCCATGACGTTTGAAGCAGCTGAGACAGCCCTTGGCGTAACCTATCGGACGCTGGCTGAAATGTCAGATGAAAACCTGTATAGCGCGTTGAGCGGTGGGGCCATTGAATATTGTGTGACCAAGTCCGCTGTGGATGCATCCGGCGCATGCGGCTCCGGTACTGTTTTTGATGATCGTGGCCTGTTGCAAGCTCGTTCTTACAGTTTTCTTGGTGGTTATGCCCCGATTGATGGTGCGCAAGTCAGCTTGACAGGTGCTGGAAGTGTGTTTGTGGATTATCAGATTAATATGTTGGGCGAAAGTGAAATGATTCCGCTCAATCTCGAGAATTACCACCTTCAGGAGGCACTGAAGCGTGGAATCCTGCCTGCCTCGGATATCAATTAGGAACGCAGCCATGTATACGAAATTACGGGGTTTTTGTCTGGGCGTCATGACAGTCTGGATGATGTCGTTGGCAGTGGTCAGTTATGCGGATGATACGGAGATTTATTTCGCCCGAGCGGATGTAGATAACGAAGAGAATAAGCCCAGAGCCAACGTTATGATTATGTTGGATACGTCGGGGTCGATGAGGAACTGCGCAAGCGGTACCGGTAGTACCTGGTGTACCTCGTCCATTCCCGATAGGCGTATCAATATGCTGGAAGATGCAATAAAGGGGATTATAAATAACACCCCTGAGTCTATTAACATTGGGCTTGGTAGGTTTGTAGATGCGAATAACGGTGAGGTTCTCGTTCCGGTTGTACCGGTGAATGATAGAACAAAGCCAAGCTTTCTGAATGCTTTGAGCGTAATTAACCCTAAAGGGAGAGAACGGAACCCTGGTAGCGTTTCTCCTTCGGGAGGGACGCCAACAGCAAGGGCTTATGCAGAAATGGGACGCTATATGCTTGGCTTGGAAGCAACAGCTTCCTATAGCGGTAGTACGGGGCCGCAGGTTCAGGTGTGTGCTAAAGCAGGTGATGATGAGTGTGCTGGATTTCCCCGAACAGTATCGACCGTAGTAGAAGGGCCAGAAGTATGTGGTCGGTGGAGCTGTACCAAACCAAAGATTTATGTTTCCCCGGTTAATAAAGCGAATCAGTGTGAGTCTAATCATATAATTCTTTTTACTGATGGTAGACCAAGCAATAACGAGACTGTGAGTTTTGATGGGGCTGTTAGTTGTTCTGGTAGTACCGGAAATTACACCTGCCAGACTCAGATAGCAAGCAGGCTTAATTCTGAAGGTAATAGTTTGGGAGTGAAGGTTTATACCCATAATATAGGGCTGTATATGGGAGAGACGACTGAGAGTAACATGAAGGAGGTCTCTGACGCTGGTGATGGTGCTACCCACGATTCGGATAGTGCGGAAAGCCTGTTGAATGCATTCCTGTCGACCATTGATCTTATAGATGCTCAGTCCCGTTCGATATCCGCACCAGGTGTTGCCGTTAATACAATGAACCGGTTCCAGCACCTGGATGAGCTGTATTATGCTGTATTCCAGCCCGCTGAGAGCAGCTTTTGGGAGGGTAACCTGAAGCGCTATAAGTTGGTCGATGGAGAGATCCGCGGTGCTGCTGATGTGAATGCTATAGACGCATCTACAGGGTTCTTCAGCTCGACGGCGCAGGATATCTGGGGTGATGTAGTAGATGGGGCTGATGCCACAAAAGGAGGGGCACGTAGCCAGCTTTCTGAACGTAAACTGTTCTATTCAGGTCCCGCTGGTGTGAGTGGCGTTGGTGCTACAAGCTCGGTGGTATGGGCAAATGCCAGTAACCCTAATCTATCACCGAAGGACGACTTCTTTGATTGGCCTGCTGACGTCAGTATCACACGAGCAAACATGTTCCATGGTTTGAAGACCATGTGGGCAGATCCGATGCATAGTGTCCCGCTGATGGTTAACTATGGCGAAGATCAGAACTATGTGTTTGTCTCTACCAACGGTGGAATGCTGCATATCATTGATACCAGTGATGGCAGTGAGGTCTCTGCATTCATGCCATACGAGATGATGCGTAGAGCGCCTGAGATAACCAGTAAGCCTGGCTTGGATGAGAATAATATTCGAGAGATCTATGGTCTTGACGCCAGCTGGGTTGCTTGGCGCAAGCCGGGAGAGGAGGTCACAGACGGACCCGAGGCAGTCTATATTTATGGCGGAATGCGTCGGGGTGGGAGGCATTTTTATGCGCTTGATGTGACGACTCCGGCGTCACCATCTCTCAAGTGGCAAATTAATGCCGGTGATGATGGTTTTAAGAGGCTGGGGCAGACTTGGTCGACGCCGACGTTGATCAAAGTGCCTACCAGTGACGGGGTTGTGCCCGCACTGATTTTCGGTGGTGGATATAGCCCAGCTGATCATGACGGCCCGACCCATACCCTGTCAGCGGGTGATGCAGAAGGTAATACCATCTATATCGTCAACGCGGAGAATGGCGATTTGCTCTGGAGTGCGACGCATGCGGAGATGAAGTGGGCTGTTCCAGGTGGCGTATCAGTGGTGGATATCAACTTTGATGGTGTAGCTGATCATCTCTATTTTGGTGACTTGGGCGGACAGATTTTCAGGGTGGATATGGAGGCTGGCGGTGATCATAGCGTTCATCGCATTGCGAATCTGGGGCGCAATACCGCAGGCTCGTCTGAAAACGGGGACCAACGGCGGTTCTATGAAGCACCGGCGGTGGCTTACGTGAAATCCGGAGCGGAGAATCATCTGTATATTGTTGCAGCTTCCGGCTATCGAGCTCATCCGCTGGACGAAGTTACCAACGAAGGGATGTTTGTAATCTTTGATGAAGACGCCCTGTACGGAACGACCTCAGCCACTGTCACCCTGAGTGATATGGCCAACGTAAGTGGCGTAAGCCCTGCGGAGGTAGCGTCGGACGATAAGGGTTGGTATTACCTCTTCAAGGATGATGCAGATCGCTCTGGTGAAAAAGCGCTATCGTCCCCGGTGGTTTTTGACAATAAGATCCTGCTCAGTACCTATGCACCTGTTGAAAGCGAGGTGGATGATAACCCATGCGCGGTAAGGTACGGTGCTGCGTTCCTGCATACGGTGGAGCTGCGCACCGGAAAGGCTGCCTCTATATTGAAGGATGCACCGGATGACCCCGACCGCAAGCGCAGTCAGGGACTGAGCCAGAGCACGCCGCCGCCTACTCCGACCCTCTTGGTGGATGAGGATGGCAACTTGATTGTGGTGGTGGGTACTGAGGTGATCGGGGAGGGTGACCTGGGCGATCCGCAACTGCGTAAACGCCGTTGGATGCAGCTTCCAAAGGACGAAGCCGGTGAGATTCGTATGAGAGGTGCGGACGGCGGTGATGAGGAAGCGGATGGCGATGGTGACGGTGAAGGAGGCTAGAAAAATGAGCAGTATTCAAACGCCGCCAAAGCGCAAGCTGACCGGTTTTACCTTGATTGAGGTGATGATTGTGGTGGTGATAGTCGGAATTATTTCCGCTATCGCCTACCCGTCCTACACCCGGTATGTGAAGAATACGCGTGAGGCTGAGGCGCAGGGCCAGATCATGGAGTTGGCCAGTGCATTGGAAGCCTATCGGGCCAAGCACTTCTCCTATAAGGATGCCGACCACACCGTACTGGCTCCCGAATTGGCAGCAAACGAGTTCTACAGTATCGATCTTGATATAGATGGCTCAAACCAGAGCTATACCATTGAGGCGGATCCGAAGACTGGTTTGATGTCAGGGAAAGACAAATTGACGTTCAGCAGTAATGGAGAAAAGTCCTGGGATTAAAGTAAATGGGGTCAGATCAACATTAGGGTAATGTTGATCTGACCCCATTTAAAGCCCCTTTAAGGCCTCGTTTACTCAGTCGATATCGTCCAGCGTCACCACCAGATCCTGCTCGGCGACGTTGACGTTCCAGAAGGTGTAGCTGTCGCCGTCTTCGTCTTCCAGTCGCACGTCAAAGATCGGGCTGTTGTAGTTGTTCAGGGTGATCCGTTGGGTGGCGCCGTTGCGCAGGATTTTCTTGCCCAGTACGTCTTCTTCCCAGTGCTTGGCGTCGCCGGGGCTGATGTACATGTAGACGATGGTGTAGCCGGTCTTGTTGGTGATGTCGATGTAGTAGTCGGCAGCGCTGGCGCTGGCGGCGAAGATGAACATCAGGGTGGCGAGTGCCAGGCGTTGGTAGAGGCGCATGGGGTTCCTTTGGGTGGGGGCGAATGGGCGCTAGTTTAATGTTGATCTGCTCTCATTTAAAAGCACATTCAGGCGGTTGATGGCTGTGGCGCCGGTCTGCCGGGGCGGCTAGGCTCTGGGCTGACAATTACAATAGTTCAGCGAGCGCTATGTATGTGCAAATCCATATTCATGGGGGTGGCTTTGGCTTCTGTATTGATTTCCCAGGTGGGCGCGGTTGAGTTGCCCGACCCCGAGTCTGTGCGTACCGATCGTCTGCAGTTGATGCAGGGTTTTCCTCCGG